>JALHUF010000076.1 GCA_022866195.1 Terriglobia bacterium | reverse complement strand
GGGGAGCCCTTCGGGCTCCCGAAGCACGTGAGCCGAAGCGGGTGGGCAGAGCCCTCCCCTACCTCACGCCTCCGCTGGTTGCGGAGGCACTTCTTGGGCAAGTTGCCCCAGGCTCTCCGAACTATTCCCGGCGACGATCTGCCAGATCAGAAACTCAAGCAGGATTCTCGAATCCTTCCAAGAAGATTTGATTCCCAGGTCAGCGCGGCGAACCAAGCGCAGAGCCTGGGCTAATTCCTGGCGCGAATACTTGCGCACGGCACGCGGGGCGATTTCCTGCGTGGAAAAAGGATTGGCAAAGCGGCCCCAACCGCCTCGCCCGTAAGGCGCCTGGGAGCCGGCTTTCAGCGCCTGCCGGAAAAGGTCGCCGATACACCACAGGATCAGGGTTTCCGGCTCCTTGCTGGCGAGTAAGGTGCGCAGTTGGGCGAGGGCCTCCGGGAATTCCCGGTCAGCGAGGGCGGCGAGCAACTTGCCGATTTCATGCTCCTCACGGAAGGCGACCATCACGTCGAGGTCCTCCCGCCCCAGACGCTTCACGCCGGCTCGGGCCGTCAGGAGCTTCTCGATCTCGGTACGCAGCCAGAGGAGGTTGACGCCGGCCCTCTTCGCTCCGCCCGGGGACTCAGGGCTGCTGGTGAATTTGGCCGCGATCTCTGCGGCGAGTTCGACGTCGATCTCCACGCCCGCCTTCTGGAGGTGGCCCGTCAACCAGGCAGCAGCCTCGCGTCCGGCCAGCGGGAGCATCTCCACCACCTGCGTCTTCTTCTCCAGCAATTGGATGAATCGCCGGCGCCGGTCGGGCTCGACTGCCATAAACACCACGGTGGTGAACGGTGAAGGGCGTGCCAGATAGGCCTGGAGCGCTTCGTAATCCGCGTCGGAGGCCTGCTTGAAATCCTCCGGGTCGGAAAACACCAGGTAGCTGTGCCCGCCCAGCATGGGCATCTGGCTGGCACCTTCCAGCTCGCGGGCCAGCCGGCCAGGTTGATATTCGACCTCCGCCAGGCACCACTCCCGCGCCCCGGCCGGCAAGGAGGCGACAATCGCGGCGCGACACTCCTCGTGCAGGAAACGGTCGGGCCCGAGAAGGAGATACGCGGCCTCCGGCCGGCCCTTACGTAATTGCGCCATGAATTCTGTAGGACGCATATGGTGCGCGGCACCTGGCGGCCCCGGTTAGTCAGGGCAACTGTCCGCCTACCCTGCGGGAGTTTACTTCGGATCGGCCAGTTTTGTAATCACAGAATGCCGCGGCGACCGGCCGTGCGCGGGCCGAGCCTAAAAGTTCTCCAGGATTTCCGTGACGAGGGTGCGGGCGAGATCGCGCGCCAGGCGGTCGAGCGCCGGGTCTTGCTCTTCGAACAGCGCGGATGTGGTCTGGCTGATCTGGTACTGCTCGCGGAAGATGTAGTTATGGTTCGAGAACAGCGTTTTCCGCGTGTGCTGGTCCACCAAGTCAACGTGGGCGAGCACCTGGACTTGCAGCGTGGTGGCGCGCCCCGTGGCGAGGTCGAAGGCGACAACGCCTGCGCGCACTTCCTTGATGGTTCCCTTCAGCACCGCGTCGGCCCTTCCCGGATCGGGCGTGATCTGGAACCTGGTCCGCTCGATGAATTCTCGCGTGATGGCCGCGGAAACCTTCTGCTCGATGCGGAATCTCGGAGTCTCGTTGGTGAAGATAGGGACTGCGATGGTCTTGACGTCCGGGGGCAACCGGTCGCCGCGGCCTGCCACGTGATAGCCGCAGGCGGGCGGAAATGCGACAAGGCAAAGAGCGAGGGTGGAAAGGCCAAACGGGGCGAGCGAGGAGCGGAGCCGTTCCATAGGGGTCCTAACGCCGCCGGCGGTCGCGAACGCTTTCTGCGATCTCGACAGCGTTGACGGCGGCCAAGCGAAGGTTGTCGACTGCCGCCCAGATCCAGACGCCGGCAGTGCGGTCGGGATCCGGAGCGATGGTATCCACCAGGATGTTGCTCACGCCCGCGGCCTCCACCTGCGAGGGAGCGGGCTCAGTGCGCCGCCGCACGTGGATGTGCTCTCCTGCCAAGGCGGCTCCGAGTGCCTCCGGAGCTGCCGGTTGCGTCGTCTCGACGTAGAACGAAAAAGCCAGGGAATAGAAGACCGGAGCCTGGCAGAGTCGCACCGCGGGCAGGGGAACGCGTCCGCCGAGGTACTGTCGGAGCTGGCTGCGAATGCGGCTCCCGATCTCGGTGAGTGCGGTCGCATGTTTGCCGCCTAGTTGGGCCAACAGGTTGAACGCGAGTTGCGCCCCGAAGATGCTGCGGGGAATCTTCTGAAAACTCAGCGAATTCACGGTCTGTTTCTGAAGTTCCTCGATTGCCCCGGAGCCCATCTCGGAGGCGGGGAAAAAGATCAGTGCGACCGTGCTTCTTAGCGGGAAGCGTGCCGCCAGACGCAACAGGAGAGCACTGAGGACAATGGCCGCAGGATGCGGCGAGGCGAAAAGCCTGGAATCCGGCAACGGCCCGGTGCCGTCCGTCAACTGACGGATACGCTCGAGGAAAGGAACACGCAGAATCCCGCGCCGCTCTTCACCTGATGGCTGGCCGAGGGCCTCGACCAAGTCAATGACTACCGAGCGGGGGGTCTTCGCGGGCGCCGGGGCGACGCCCTGCCGTGCGGCTTCGAGCACAGGCCGGAGCGACGCCGGT
>JALHUF010000699.1 GCA_022866195.1 Terriglobia bacterium | reverse complement strand
TCGGCCAGGGTGGTGTCACCCACTACCACGAGCGTCGAGTGATTGGGCTTGAACCACGCCTGGTGGAACTTCACCAAATCAGCCTGGGCCATCCGCTTCGTCGTGTCTTCGGTGCCCGTGCCGGTGAGTGGATTCGAGTAGGCGTGCCCCTCGCCATAGAGCAGCTTGGGGAACACCCGGAGAGCCATCGCAAACGGCTGGACTTTTTCCTGTTGGATTTGAGCCAACCGTCGTTTCCTTAACCGTTCCAGTTCTTCAGATGGAAACGATGGATTAAGGATTACATCCGCGAAGAGCGCAAGCGACGGATTGAGATTTTCCTTTAACGCGGACAAGGAAACCGAAGACGTGTCGAGGTCCGAGGTTGTCGACAGGTTGGCCCCGAGCAAGGCCAGTTCGTCGGAGATTTGCAGGGCGTTGCGGGTCTTCGTGCCCTCATCCATCATGTCCACCGCCATGCTCGCCGTGCCGGCCAAGCCGGACTGGTCGGCCGCGTAACCCGCGTCCACCAGAAGGTTGAACTCCACCTGCGGGATGGAGTGCCGCTCGGCCAGGATAATCTTGAGCCCGCTGGAAAGCGTGGCGCGTTCGAGCTTGGGGAAACGCGCCGTGGGAGGTGTTCCGGGCTCGGGAACTTTCGAGCGGTCAACCTCAGAGGGAGCGGTCGCGTACTCCGGGAAGGGATGAACTTCGAGAATGTAAACGCCATCCGAAAGCCAGCTCTTGGCCGTCGCGCGCAGGTTTTCGGCTGTGGCGGTGCGGAAGCGCTTCAGGCTCACCTTGTAGAAATCCGGATCGCCAGCGTACACCTGGTTCATGGCCAGCACGTCGGACTTGCCACCGAAGCCGCCAATGCGCTCGATGCCGCGGATGAAGTCAGCTCGCTTCTGGGTCTTGATGCGTTGCAGTTCGATGGGGGTGGGGCCGTCACGCAGGAATCGCGCCAGCTCCTCGTCCATCGCTTTCTCCACCTTGGCGAGCTCGATGCCCGGACGCGCCTGCGCCATGGCCCAGACCTGGCTGCCGAGTTCTTTGGGATAAATGAAAGCCTGGACGTTGGTCGCGATCTGATCGTCGTACACCAGCCGCTTGTACAAACGAGAGGTCTTGCCCTGGGCCAGGACGTCAGTCACCAGATCCAGGTAGTCGTTCTCGGCAGACCCCCACTCCGGCGTGTTCCACACTTTGTAGATGCGCGCCTGGGGCACCCGGTCCTGCATGAGCTGCCGATGCACGCCGGTCTGCTTGGCAACCCACGTCTGGTGCTTGGTGATGGGTGGGCCCGAGGGGATGTCGCCGAAATACCGTTCCACCTTCTGGCGCGCCGTCTCCGGATCGATGTCACCCGCGAGCGCCAGCACGGCGTTCGCCGGGCCATAGTAGGTCTTGAACCATTCGCGCGCGTCATCCAGCGACGCGCCGCTCAAGTCCTCCATGGAACCGATGCCGCTCCAGGAGTACGGATGGCCCTTGGGGTAGGTGTTGTCGGAAATCGTGATGTATACCCGGCCGTAAGGCTGGTTTTCGCCCTGGCGTTTTTCGTTCTGCACCACGCCGCGCTGTTCGTCGAGCCGGCCTTGGCTGATGGCTCCGAGCATGTGCCCCATGCGGTCGGACTCCATCCAGAGCACCACGTCCAGGGCCGAGGTGGGGACGTTCTGGAAGTAGTTAGTGCGGTCGTTGCTGGTGGTGCCGTTCAGGTCGGTGGCACCCAGCTTCTCCAGAACCTTGAAGTAGTCATCGTTGAAGTTTTCGCTGCCGTTGAACATCAGGTGCTCGAAGAGATGGGCGAATCCGGTTTTGCCCAGCTTCTCGTTCTTGGAGCCCACGTGATACCAGACGTTCACCGCCACGATGGGGGCCTTGTGGTCCTCATGCACGAGGAGCGTCAGGCCGTTCTTCAGGACGAACTTCTGGTAGGGGATGTCGATCTTGGCCGGTCCCTGGGCGCGCGCAACTTGCACGCCCAGCCCCAGTCCCGCCAGGCTGAGGGCAATAAGACCCGCCAGAGCGCGAAATCTAGATGTGATCATGGAAGTCCCCTCTCTTGGAGATAAGCCGCTTGCATGAACTGCCAATACTACACCAGCTTGCCTGGCCTGGGTTGACGACTTCGGGCGCGCCGAACTTCAGCAGGTAGCCACGACGAGCGTTTTTCCTCGTCGTGGGCTTTTGTGGTCATGCCGTGGCAGTCTTTGGGTTCTCCGGGCGACGAACCCACGACGAATCAAACCGCCGATTCGTCGTGGCTACCCGCTTCGGGCGGGCCGAACTTCAGACGCTCTGGCCGCCTGCGTCCAGCGTCGCATCCCAGGTGCGGAGCCCATAGCGGCTGAGGTAGATAGGAATGTTGCTGCAAAGAGGATTGTCCGCTTCAATTTCTCTGATCATGGCGCGTTGGGCGTGCGTCAGAGAGCCACCGAGAATGGTGAGCGAGCCTCCCTCACCTCCGGCGCCGTTCACCTTCCAGCCCAGGGCGCCGTGTTGGCGGGCGATCTCAATCACTCGCCACGCGTCGCGGCTGATCAGGTCGGCGTGCAGGCGCCCTTGCGCTTCCGTGTTCTCGATCATGGCCCGGCCCAGGGCCACAAAATCCCCGGCATACACGGCGTCACGCGACTTCTCCGCCGTGGCGCGCAAGTCTTCCAGCTTCCGGCAAGCGGGGCCGGCGCCTTCCAGTTCGCGGATGACCTTTTCGTGCACCACCGAAGAACTGTGCGACTTCCCCAGGTAGATCAGCGTCAGCCGCCGCTCCAGTTCCCACCACGTGGAGTTCGGGATCTGGATTGGCGATACTGTCGCCCTGGGATAGCGGAACATCTCGATGTAATTGATGCCGCCGTAGGCCGAGCAGAGTTGGTCCTGAATGCCGCATTGCAGCTTCAGCATGTCGGTTTCGATGGATTGAGCGGTGTAGGCTACCTCGTGCGGGGTCAGGCGGCCGTCCGTCAGGCTGTCCAGCGCCCCCACCAGGGCCACAGCCACGGCCGCCGAGGTGCCCGTGGAGGCGCCGCTCGGGGCTTCGGAGAAGATGGTCACCTGGAGAGCAACATTCCCCGGGACCTGCATGCGCGCAATCGCCGCCTGGAGCAGCGGGTGCCTGTCCCAACCCGCATTGCCGGGCTGGGCGGCAAACTGCTCCCCGTAGTTCTCCGCGAAAACCATGATGGGTTCATCCGCATCGCCGCCGGGGAAAACCTCAATCTGCACTTCCACGTAAGGATAAACGCCGATGTTGAAGATCTTCCCGCGCTCGGCGAACCAGGTGTCGGTCCAGCCGCCGTTATCGCAAATGCGAATGGGCGCCACGCTGTTGATAACGCGCCGCGGCTGCCGGCCAACCCTATCCGCCACAGTCCGTCTCCTCATCGCAGCCGCCGGGCGAGCACAAACTCACGGCCTGTTTCCTACTGCTAGAGAGCAAAGATCCCACCGTAACACTCTTGCGACGAGCCCCGAACCGGGATGACAGGCCATGGATGCCATCAGGATTTCTCGTAGACTTGCAGGAAATCATCTCGCGTTATCCCTGCCTGCGTGCAGATCGTCCGCAGCGTCGATGCCTTCAACTTGGGGTGGTTCGGCATGGTCAAGGGTGTTTTTGTGCCATCGGGGTTCTCACGAACCATAGAGATGTGCTCCCGTTCACGAACAAGACGAAAACCCAACGTCTGCAAAGTTCTTATGAGTTTTTGTTTGGGGACATCAACGGGAAATTTCGACATCAGGGTTCAAGCCCGGCTTCCGCAACGAAGGCTTCCAAGACAGGCGGCTCAATCTCAAGAACCTCTTCTCCGAAAGATTCCACGTGGAACTTGATCGCCGACTTAACATCGTTCAGGGCTTCTTCGTAAGAATCCCCCTCACCAACAACGACGCCCTTTACCCCTAAGGGATAGGCCACATAGCCGTCGGGGTGCTTCTCAACGATGATCTTTATGCGGCGCATACCCGTTTCGTCTCCTTGCCAGCTTGCCCTTACCTCGCCGTCCCCGCCTCTCTACGTTGCATTTCCCACGGAATGCATCATATCACAAGTGCTCGGCACCAAGTCGCCGCCAGCGAGAGATGACTGCCTTCTGCCTTCTGCCTTCTGCCTTCTGCCTTCTGCCTTCTGCCTTCTGTCTCCTGCCTCCTGCCTCCTATTTCGCTTCCTTCCAGTTCTTCCCCACCCCGATGTCCACGCGAAGTGGGACCTGCATCGGATGAGCACCTTCCATCTCGGCTTTGACGAGCGCGCGCGCGTGATCAAGCTCCGCTTCGGGGGCTTCAAAGACCAGCTCGTCGTGCACGGTCAGGATCATGCGCGTCCGCATCCGTTCGCGGCGCAGGCGGGCGTGAACCTTCACCATAGCCAGCTTCATCAGGTCCGCGGCGGTGCCTTGCAGCGGCGTGTTCATGGCTTCGCGCTCGGCGCGGTTGCGCGTGGGGGCGTCCGGACTGTTGATTTCGGGGATGGGCCGCAGGCGCCCGAAGGCCGTTCTCACCCGCCCGGTCTCGCGCGCTTCCTCCACCGTGCGGTCGAGGAATTCCCTGACCTTGCAGTAGCGCTGGAAATACTCGTCGATGTATCGCTGCGCTTCGGTCTTGCTGGTGCCGGTGCGCTCGGCAAAGCCGAAGGAACTCAGGCCGTAAATCACGCCATAGTTGATGGCTTTCGCCAGCCGCCGATGCTCGTGGGTTTGCAGGCCCGGCGGGATGCCGAAGATTTCCTGCGCAGTGCGCGAGTGGATGTCCTCGTCGCGCGAGAACGCTTCAAGGAGCACCGGGTCTTCCGACATGTGGGCGAGCACGCGCAGCTCGATCTGCGAGTAATCGGCGGAAATCAGCCGCCAGCCAGGCTCCGCCACGAAAGCCGAACGGATGCGCAGGCCAAACTCGTCCCCAATCGGGATGTTTTGCAGGTTGGGGTTGGACGAGGAAAGGCGGCCGGTGCGCGCTACGGTCTGATTGAAGCTGGTGTGCAGGCGCCCGGTCGTGGGATTGACGAACCTGGGCAGCGCGTCGATGTAAGTGGACTTGAGCTTGGCGCTCCTGCGGTACTCGAGGATCTGGCGCGGCAGCGCGTGGCGCTCTGCGAGTGATTGCAGAACTGAGGCTTCCGTCGAATACTGCCCACTCTTCTTGAGCCTCTTCCCGCCGGGTAGCTTCAATTTCTCGAAGAGGATTTCACCTAACTGCTTGGGCGAGTTGATGTCAAACGGTTCGCCCGCCAGGCCGTGGATTTCCCGGGTGAGGTCGGTCAGTTCCCGGTCGAATTCCTCCGACATGCGCGCCAGGATTTCAGGGTCCAAGCGCACTCCCACAGCTTCCAACGCCGCCAGAACCTCCGCCAGCGGCAACTCAATCGCGTCGTAGAGCGGCTTCAAGCCTTGCTGGACAATCTCCGGGACAAAAAGCGCCGCCAACTCCCGAGTGCATTCTGCCGCCTCGGCCAGCGAGTGTGAAATCCAGCGGCTCTGGCGGCGCAAAACCACATCTTCGAGCTTGTGGCTTGTGGCCAGCGGGTCGAGTAAGTAGGAATAGAGCATTGTGTCGTCGGTGACGCCGGCTACTTCCGTTCCCTCTTTGCCCAACAGCAACCGGAGCAGCTTCGAATTGTGCACCACCTTGGGATGGCCAGCGTCACTGAAGAACGCTTTCAATCGGCCGAGTAGCATCGCCGCAGGAGCTGTGGCATCAAGCGGAACCGTCGCCAGCCGCGCGCCATCCGAGAGCCCCAGGCCCAGGAGTTGACCGCCAAATCCCTCTTCGCCTTCCACCGCAAACCCGATGGCCACCGGAGTTCGCGCTTCGATGGCCGCCAGCCATTGGTCGAGCGCCTGCGGCGCGCGCAATTCCTCCGCCGCCACGGAGGTCACGGCGGGCTGCGGCGCCTGCGCCAGGAATTCCCGCAACAAGGAGGAGAAGTTCAGCTCCTGGCAGAGCGCGGTGAGCTCACCGAGGTCGGGCGCGCCCATCCTGAGCCCTTCCGCGTTGACCTCAAGCGGCACGTCGGTGCGGATGGTGGCGAGTTCGCGACTGAGCAGGGCTTCATTGCGATAATCGCGCAGCGCCGTGCGATAGCTCTCCTTCTCAACTTTCTCGTAATTCTCCAGGACTTTCTCCAGCGTGCCAAAACGACGGATCAGTTCCGTGGCGCCCTTGGGGCCAATATAGCTTCGCCTCTTCTCCCCTTCGGCCAGAGGAGGCTCTTGCCCCGGAAGCGGGCGCGCGCCGGGAATGTTGTCGCTCGGGTCACCCGTGAGCGCCAGCCAGTCCACGACCTGCGCGGGCTCAACCCCCAGCGTCTCTTGCACCTTCTCCGTGTCACACAGGGTCTCAGCATCTCCGCCGCGGGCCGGCTTCAGCACGCGCACTCGGTTGTTGACCAGTTGAAAGAGGTCCTCGTCACCGGAGACGATAAAGACGTCCAGATTCCGCCGGGCACCGTCCGCCGCCAAGGTGCCAATGACATCGTCGGCCTCGAAACCTTCTTTCTCAACCAGCGGAATCCCGAGCGCCTGGCAGAAGCGCCGCACGAAGGGAAGCTGCACGGTAAGGTCCTCCGGCGCAGCGGGCCGATTGGCTTTGTATTCCTCAAAGAGCTTGTCGCGGAATGTGGGCGCGGCCAGATCGAAGGCTACGGCCACATAGGACGGCTGGTAGTCTTTCAGCAGCTTGCGTAGAGTGCGGATGAAGATATAGACGGCCTTGGTCGGAACGCCGGTGGGCGAAACCAGAGCCATCTGCATGGGCGCGAAAAAGGCGCGAAACACCAGCGACATCGCATCAATCAGCAAGAGCCTTTCTGCTGTTTTGCCTGACTCGGGACTTCTCCCCGGGATCATTGAGATTTCCCTCTCCTCTTGCTCAAATTCCCGCCCATTCTACCCCATCCGCAATTGGAAAACGGTGAAAGCAACCCCTTAGCTGCATCGAGGCCCGTTGGCATCTTTCTGGCGCGCAGCCCACTTGCCTGTCTGGCAAAACCGCCTTAAAGTGTTGTATTCTTACCACACCTAGGGTGGTTGACCAGTTCGTCGTTTTCTATAACCTATTGATTCTACATGCAGTATGCTTTATGCTGGCTTTGGCATGATTCGTGCCCTTGGTAGCTCGGCGCAAAGGTGCAGATTTGCAAAACCAACACACCATCGCTGAGGCAGTAAGCACTTCTGGGATTGGGCTACACACGGGCGTTAAGGTCAATTTACGCCTCATTCCTGCTCCGGCCAACGCAGGCATCATCTTTAAACGGACCGACCTTGAAGGCTTTGCCATTGAAGCGGAAGCCCGGAACGTCGCCCGTGTCAGCTATGCCACCAGCCTGATGAAGAAGGGTGTCCTGATTTCAACCACGGAGCATCTGCTCTCAGCGCTGGCCGGATCGAACGTGGACAATGTGTACGTTGAACTCGACAACCTCGAAGTGCCCATTCTGGACGGCAGCGCCCTTCCCTTCGTGCGGCTCATCGCCAAGGCAGGACTGCGACGGCAGCGCGCCCGGAAGGCTTACGCTAAGATTCTGAGGCCTTTGGAGGTAGTTGAGGGTAGCAAGCGCATTGCTGTCTCTCCTTCGGCCACCTTCTGGGTCACCTACCGAATCGCGTTTCCCCACCCATCTATCGGGGAGCAGTCGTTGGATTTCACGCCCGCCCTGGAAAGCTACGAAGCGGAAATCGCCCCGGCGCGCACCTTTGGCTTCCTCGAGGAAGTGGAGACGCTCCAGAAAAGCGGCTTGATTCGCGGCGGGTCACTGGAGAATGCCGTGGTGTTGACCCGCGAGGGAGTTCTGAATCCAGAAGGTCTGCGCTTCTCCGACGAGTTCTGCCGTCACAAAGTCCTGGACCTGATCGGCGACCTCACGCTGCTCGGGCCTCCGTTGGTGGGTCACGTGGAAGCCGAACGCGCCGGCCACGCCATGCACTCGGCCTTGGTCGACCGGCTGTTACGCGAAAAGGACGCCTGGACATTGGCGCCTTCGACTGAATTGGAGCCGGAGCTGCACCCCGTCAAGTCACCCGAGCTGGCACCGAGCCCGGTTGCCTAACGCCCCCGGCATATCGCCCGGCCAGGGTTCCCTCCAAATACCGTGCTTCGACCAGGCCCAATCATGGGCACAGGGAGTCCAAATCCCTACCGTTCCCCGGGCCAGCTACTGGTTTAGGCTGTCCTTTGTTATACTTCTGGAGCGCAGGGGCAGGAAGAGACACCGC
>JALHUF010000698.1 GCA_022866195.1 Terriglobia bacterium | reverse complement strand
TGATGGGGTGTTCCTGTCGAACGGGCCGGGCGACCCGGAGCCGGTGGAGTATGCGGCGCAAGCCGTGCGCGAATTGCTGGGACGCGTCCCCATCTTCGGTATTTGCCTCGGGCACCAAATCATCGGGTTGGCCCTGGGCGGGAAGACATACAAATTGAAATTCGGCCACCACGGCGGAAATCACCCGGTGCTCAACCTGGAAACCCAGAAAGTGGAAATCACCGCGCAGAATCACGGCTTCGCGGTGGACCCCGACTCGCTCAAAGCGAGCGAAGTGGTCCTGACGCACATGAATCTGAACGACCAGACGCTGGAGGGCTTGCGGCACAAATCATTGCCCCTTTTCAGCGTCCAATATCACCCGGAGGCTTCCCCCGGCCCCCACGATTCAGCATATCTGTTTGAGCGGTTCACGAAAATGATGGAAGAGTTTCGAAAAAAGGATGAAGTGTAAAGGATGAAGTGTAAAAGCCAGCGCGCAACGGTTCGCGTTTCATCCTTCACCCTTTAAACTTTAACCTTTCTTACATGCCCAAGCGCACTGACATTCACAAGATTCTGATTATCGGCTCCGGGCCGATCATTATTGGCCAAGCGTGCGAGTTTGACTACTCGGGCACGCAAGCCTGCAAGGCCCTGCGCGCCGAGGGCTACGAGATCGTGCTGGTGAATTCCAACCCTGCCACCATCATGACCGACCCCGAACTGGCCGACCGTACCTACATCGAGCCGCTGGCCGTCGAGTATCTGGAGGCCATCATCGCCCGGGAGCGGCCCGACGCGCTGCTGCCCACCGTGGGCGGCCAGACGGCGCTCAATCTGTCGGTAGAACTGGCCGAGAAAGGTGTGCTGGATCGTTACCACGTGCAGTTGATCGGGGCCTCTCTGAATGCCATCAAGATGGCGGAAGACCGCCTGTGGTTCAAAGACGCGATGCGGCAGGTGGGATTGGAAGTCCCCCGCAGCGTGCTAGTGAACAATCTCGAGGCAGCGCTCAAGGCTGTCGACCAACTCGGTCTGCCCCTGATTATTCGTCCCTCCTTCACCTTGGGCGGGACGGGTTCTGGCGTGGCTTACAACCGCCAGGAATTCGAAGACGCGGTACGCTGGGGCCTTCAACTCAGCCCCGTGCACGAAGTCCTGGTGGAGGAATCCGTCCTGGGCTGGAAAGAATACGAGCTGGAGGTGATGCGCGACCACGCGGACAACGCGGTGGTGGTGTGCTCCATCGAGAATTTCGATCCTATGGGCATCCACACGGGCGATTCCATCACGGTCGCGCCGGCGCAGACCCTGACCGACAAGGAATACCAGCGGATGCGCGACGCGGCCTTCGCGGTGATCCGTGTGGTGGGCGTCGAGACCGGCGGGTCGAACATCCAATTCGCCGTCGAGCCAGAGACCGGGCGCATGGTGGTGATCGAGATGAACCCGCGCGTCTCGCGCAGCTCGGCCCTGGCCTCGAAGGCCACGGGATTCCCCATCGCCAAAATTGCCGCCCGCCTGGCCATCGGCTACCGATTGGACGAAATCCCCAACGACATCACCCAGAAAACGCCCTCCTGCTTCGAACCGACTATCGACTACGTGGTGGTCAAGATCCCCAAATGGGCACACGAGAAGTTCCCCGACTCCGATCACACCCTGGGGACGCAGATGAAGTCGGTGGGCGAGGTCATGGCCATCGGCCGCACGTTCAAGGAAGCCTTGATGAAGGGCCTGCGGTCGCTCGAGACGGGCCGTAAGGCACCTCTGCCGCCCAAGGACCCCAGCGAACTATTGCCGCGCTTGACGACGCCCCATCCCGAGCGCCTCTGGGATGTGTTCTTCGCCTTCGCGGCGGGCATGAGCATCGAGCAGCTTGCGGAAATCACCCGCATCGATCCCTGGTTCCTGAATCAGATCCAGCAGATCGTCGAGATGCAGCAAGAGCTCCAGCGCTTCACGCTCGATTCCGTTCCGGCGCCCGTTCTGCGCGAGGCCAAGCGCTTCGGCTTTTCCGACCCGCAATTGGCAGAGTTGTGGGGAACGACGGGCGAGGCCGTCCGCGACCGCCGCAGGCAGTTGAACGTGCGGCCGGTCTTCAAGCGCGTGGATACCTGCGCCGCGGAGTTTGAGTCGTATACACCCTACCTCTACTCCAGCTATGAGGAGGAAGACGAGGCCGAGCCGACCGCGCGCAAGAAGATCATCATCCTCGGCAGCGGACCCAACCGCATCGGGCAAGGTATTGAATTTGATTACTGCTGCTGCCATGCCGCGTTCGCCCTCAAGGAAGAGGGCTACGAGACGATCATGGTGAACTGCAACCCCGAGACCGTCTCCACCGACTACGACACCGCGGACCGCCTCTATTTCGAGCCGCTCACCTTCGAAGACGTCATGGCCATTGTGGAAGAGGAGCAGCCCGCCGGGGTCATCGTCCAGTTTGGGGGCCAGACGCCGCTCAACCTGGCTCGGCAGCTCAAGGCTGCCGGCGTGCCTATCATCGGGACCACACCTGAATCCATCGACTTGGCGGAAGACCGCAAACATTTCGGCACGCTGCTGGCTGATATGGGCATTCCCCAACCCGAGAATGGCGCTGCCATGAACCTCCCGGAGGCCCTCGAGATTGCCCGGCGCATCGGCTATCCGGTGCTGGTCCGGCCGTCCTACGTGCTGGGCGGGCGCGCCATGGTGATTGCCTACGACGAGACGACTTTGGCCGACTATGTCCGGCGCGCCGAAGAATTACAGCGGGCCTTCCCGATCCTGGTCGATCGCTTCCTAGAGAACGCCACCGAGGTCGATGTCGATGCGCTCGCGGATGGGGAAGACGTGGTAATAGCTGGCATCATGGAACACATCGAAGAGGCGGGCATTCACTCCGGCGACAGTTCCTGCGTGTTGCCGGCCGTGGAAATCCCCGCGAGCCAGCGGCGGACGTTGCGCGAATACACGGTGAAACTTGCGCGGCAATTGAACGTGGTCGGCCTCATGAACGTCCAGTACGCCATCCAGAACGGGAAGGTGTACGTGCTGGAGGTCAATCCCCGGGCGTCTCGCACCGTTCCCTATGTCAGCAAAGCCACGGGCGTCCCCGTGGCGAAGGTGGCCGCGCGCCTGATGGTGGGCCGAAAGCTGCGCGAGTTTGGGCTGGAGGAGGAGCTCCCGGTCCGCCACTCCTTTGTGAAGTCGCCCGTTTTCCCGTTCCAGAAATTCCCCGGGGCAGACACGCTGCTGGGGCCCGAAATGAAATCCACGGGGGAAGTGATGGGTGTGGCCGACAGTTTCGGCTTGGCCTTCGGCAAGGCCCAATTGGCTGCCCACCAGCGCATCCCCACCAGCGGACGCGTGTTCCTCTCCGTGAATGACCAGGATAAACCCCGCGTCGTTCCTATCGCCCGCGACCTCGCTGCCCTGGGCTTCAACCTCGTGGCCACACGCGGGACCGCGCAGACCCTACGGGCTGCCGGCCTGAAGGTGGAGAAGGTTTACAAAGTGAATGAAGGCCGCCCCAACGTGGTTGATTTCATCAAGAGCGGCAAACTCGACCTCATCATCAATACCCCACTCGGTCGCGCTTCGCGTTTCGACGAGAAAGCTATTCGCCGCGCCGCGGTCCAGGGCGGCGTGACCTGTATCACCACGCTTTCCGCCGCCGCCGCGGCCGTGAACGGCATCCGCGCGCAAAGAGAGCAGGGAATTCAAGTGGCCAGCTTGCAGGAATTGCATGCGAAGCCAGCGGCGAGCCCGAAGCCGCTAGCGGTCAGCAATCCCTCGCCCGCAATGCCGAGAGGGGAGAGCTAATCTCGAGCGGCCAAAAGACATGACGCGCAAAGAAATCATCGCGAACTTCAAAGGAATCATTCCTCCTGCCGTGACGCCCTTCAATCGCCGGGGCGACATTTACGTCGGGCGCTTCCGGGTGAACCTCCGTCGTTACACAGGAATCGGGTTTTCCGGCGTCCTGGTGGCGGGCTCGACAGGAG
>JALHUF010000075.1 GCA_022866195.1 Terriglobia bacterium | reverse complement strand
ATAAATACAGATTGTATTAATATATACGACCCTTACCTTACTTTGTCAAGCAAAGCATGGGCCTGCTCCCTCTCATATCATTGTAAATTGTGAATAAGCTCATCTATCCAATCAAGCAGGGCGTCGTTTACATGCTGAACTTGTGATAATAGTACTGCTCCCGTCTTGCTTATGGTACGCCAGGCCTGTTCGTCTCTTTTGATATCCTGTTTGCGTTTTTCCAGCTTGGTCTTCAGTTTAATAACCAGTTGCTGACTCTTAGGTTTAGACAGTTTATCCAGATTTACAATTACCGGATTGAACTCAAAATGATATTTTATTTTCTCATCCGTGTACTTATCCATTAAGACATAGAATAACTGTCTGCCACTTTTAGTAATGGTATAAACTGTCTTTTCCGGCATTTCTCCAGGCACAGGATACCTCCTTCGGCTGGGCAGCGAAGTCCACAAGCTGTCCGCCCGTTGCTTGAATAAAACACACGCTGCAAGGGAAAGCAATTCGCAATTGCACAATCGTTCCCAATCTACCCCTACCCTCTTCATCCAGGCGGCGAGCGGGTAGCCCGTGGGTTCCACCCGCGCACGGCGGGCCAAAAGAGGCCCACGGCTATTCGCGTGGTTCCCCCTCAGGGAACAGCGGATGCGGCGCCGGTTTCCGGAACCGCCTCGGGAATGATTTCGAAGCTGGCTTCAATCTTCGCGGTTTTCGAGATCATCGCTCCTACGGAGCAATACTTGGTTTCGGAAAGATGGATGGCAGACTTCACCGCTTCCGGGTCGATCTGCCCGCGCAGCCGGTGCCTGATCTCGACGCGCGTGAAGTAGGTAGGAGGCTCCTCGCGCTGCTCGGCGCGCAACTCGATTTCGTATCCCGTCACCTGCTGGCGCTTCTTGCGCAGAATGCTGATGACATCGAAGGCCGTGCAGCCTCCCAGCGCCAGGAGCGCAAACTCCAGGGGCTTCGGACCGGTGTGGCCCTCGGCATCGTCCATGACGACGGCGTGGCCCGAGCCGGATTCCGCCACGAATTGTCGGCCTGTGCCCTGGATAGTGGTCAATCTCAGCTTGCCTTGGAGCATTGTTCACCTCAGTGAAAATAAACAACTTAGACCCTCCGCTGCGCTCAGGGTGACATGCCCTGCGCCCTTTTTCAGCATCCTCCTAAAAATCGACCAGGGTTTGGAGATAGACAAAATGTTGGTTGTCTTCCCCGCGTGTCCTGCGTGCAAACTCACCGGGAACGAACAAGGAGTAACCGGAGAGAATCTTCAGGTGTTTGTAGATTGGGAAGCCAAGGGTGAAGTCCAGCTCGTCGCCGACGTGTGTCCCCGATGTCCCCGTGGGGTCGAAGCCCAATACGGCGCCGCTGGCGTTTTTCCACGGGCCGCGGGCAGCCAGCAGGTAGAAGCGGTGGTAGTCGATGTCGAATTTCACCGGCCGCATCGGCACGACTGTAAATATCGGCCGAAAGTCCTGCATATTGCGCCAGCCCATCAGATCGGCGTAGCCATAATGCTGGTGATTGGTGGGAAAGAGGTTGAAGAACTCTCCCGAGCGCCCATCGTACGGGTCGCGGTCGCCCGTAGCCACGTCGTATTCAAATCCCAGGCGAAGCTGGTGGGCTTCCTCGACGGTCCGGTAGAACTTGGCCGCCAGCGCCCGAGCGCTGTGCGAATCGAAACCGCGGTGGCCAAACTGATTGGCGAATTCCAGATCGTAGTCGAGAGCCTTGCCGACCTTGCCGTCGCTACGAATGCCCACGGTCATGATTTCCGTTGCCTTCTGGCCGCGGGCGGAAATCTCGCCTACTGTCCGCAAGCCATCGCGGAAGAGAATGCCGTAAACATCCAGGTGGCGCGGCTGCTGGCGGAAGAATTGGTTGTAGAGGCCGTACAGGTATTGGTCACGGTCGCCGCGGCCGGTCTGGCGCCTATCCACAACCTTGGCGGCAAACCAGTCGCTCCCCCACCCCTTGGTGCTGTACCCCATCCTCACCGCGTCGAAGGAACGCCCCACATTGTCCCAATTCCCGCGGCCTATCAGGCGGTCGCTCCCATACGCCAGTTCCTGGCGGCCGGCGCGCAGGCTGAGCCCCGGCTTCAGGAAATCGTAGACATGGAAGTAGCCCTGGTGGAGGTCAGTCAGGTTGTCATTGGAGTTTGTGGCGAGTTCCTGGCCCCACAGGCGGGAGTCCTGGAGCTCCAGGTAGGTCTCGACCTTCTCACTCAGCCTGCCTCGGACGTGGAGACGAAGGCGCTGCCCGACGAAGTTCGCCACGTCGCTGACCCGTGAATTGAGGTCAGCGTTCTGCCGCACTTCGGCGCGGAAGCGGATTTGACCGCCGACTTCGATGCGCTCGGATTTACCCTTTTCCGCCGGAGCCTGGGGCGAAGCGCTGGGCACGGGCCGAGGCGAGAGGCTGGGCGCCGAAGGTTGGCTGGCAATAGCGCCGGCGGCACCGTCTGAGGCATCAGCAACCTCGACCGCCCGGGGGGCCGCAGCGGGAACGATACGCGCCACCTGCGCCTTGAGGTCGTGGTTTTCCCTCTCCAAATGCTCGACCCGACGCTCCAGCGCCGCCAGGCGCTCTTCCAGCGTTGAATTGGAGTTTTGTGCCCAGGCGGGCGGCCCGCTGAGCCCCAGGAATACGCACACTCCCGCCGCCAGCATTCTCGCGCGCATCTTCAGCCTCCCCACGTCATTGCTTGTAGCGCTGCCTGTAAAAGTCCAGGCGAATTCTAACCCCGGCTGGGCGAGAAAGAATGACTTTTATCATTCTTCAGGGGTTAGCGTGGTACTCTGATTGGCCTTGCGGCATTTCAAAAGTCGCAATCCCGCTCTGCGGGAAGCGGTGCGCTAGCGCCTTGCGGGTTTTGCCCGGTCCTCTCGCCACTGCCGTCACTGCACTGCTTTCTTGGCCCGGATGGCTTGGGCGCGGGCTTCCATCTTCTCCGCCTCGGCCTCCCGATGTGTTTGGCGCAGGAGCGCAGCGTAGTTCTCCAAGCTTTGGGCCACGTCGGGGTGCTCCGGCCCCAAGCCCTTCTCCCAGATGGCCAGCGAACGCTTGAAAAGAGGCTCCGCTTCTGCGTACTTGCCCTGATGGTGGTAGAGCCCCGCCAGGTTGTTGAGGCTGATGGCCACGTTGGGATGCTCCGGTCCCAAGGCCTTCTCCCAAATAGCTAGCGAACGCTTGTGGAGCGGCTCAGCTTCCGCGTACTT
>JALHUF010000697.1 GCA_022866195.1 Terriglobia bacterium | reverse complement strand
TCATGGACCTGCTTTCCGGCGGTGTGGCGGTTCCCAGGGTCACCTACCTGGTTCTCGACCGCGGCGTGGACTTCAAACTGACTCCCCGCTTGGAGAAGGCCTTCCAGGATGCCGGCGCGGACCCGACGCTCATTGTCGCCATTCGGAAGGGGCAAGCCCCGGCGCCCTCCGGGACTTCCCTGCTGGCCGCCACGAACGCTCCGGAAAACCAAAAAGGGCAGGAAGCGGCGGCAGCACAGGCTGAGGAGACCCCACCTGCCGTCTCGCCGACGCCCTCCAAGCCACCGGCGGCCTCAGGACAAGCGCTGACAGGGCTGAGAATTCAATCCCGCCCCCGCGGCGTGGCGATTTACGTGGATGGCGAGCTCAAAGGCGAAACGGACGCGCAGGATGGGCTCCTCGACATCGCGCCGCTCAAGCCGGGCAAGCATCGCCTGCGCGCCACGCGGCAGGGTTACGAGGACCTGGAGGGGCCGGCGGAAGTCGTCGCCGGAGGGCTTGCGGAGACCCCGGTATGGCTCGCTCAAACGCAAGCGCCCGCGGCGCCCACTCTCACCGCCGCTTCCCTTCCCGCCGGCAAGAAATTCCTGGTGCGACATGTTCACCGCGCCGTGGAGGGCGTCTCAGGTCCCGGCTACTGCCGGGGCTGGATGATCGTCAACGTGGGGTATGTTCGCTTCATCAGCACCGACAGCCCGCACCAATACTTGATGAACACCAGCGAAATCCGCGATGCCAAAGCGGGTTCGGGAATGGGGGAATTTGTGATCAAGCTGGATTTCGGCCGCAAGTACGATTTCGTGGCCGTAGACGACAAAGGCCACGAAATCAGCCCGGGGCAAGTCTTGACCGAGATCCGGTACAGCATGGGGCTGTAAATCTCCGGGCGCCATACGGATTAAACGGGAGGTGGCATTATGGAGCGGTGGATTCGTCGTCTCTGGGTATGTGCTGCCGTGTTTCTTTTCGCCGTGAGCGCCGCATGGGGTGCTGACGAGGCGAAGAAGCGCGTGGCGATTTTCGACTTCGATTTCGGCGCCGTGCACCACTGGTGGACCGGCGAATGGGACATCGGCAAAGGTATTTCAGACATGATCGTGACCAACCTGGTGCGCGATGGGACGTATTCCGTTATAGAGCGCAAACAGCTCGACAGAATTCTCCAAGAGCAAAACTTCTCGAATAGTGACCGCGTCAATCCGGCCACGGCGGCCAAGATCGGGAAAGTCCTGGGCGTCAATGCCATCATCATCGGCACAATTACCCAGTTTGGCGCCGAGACCAGGAAGATGGATGTCGGCGGCGTCACCAGCAGAATAGGCCTGGGCGCCTTGGGCGGAGTCGGGACCTCGAAGAGCAAAGCGAGTGTGGTGCTCGATGCCCGCATGGTGAATACCGAAACGGCCGAGATCATGGCGGTGGCCTCCGGCAAGGGCGAGTCGAAACGCGGTGGAGTGAACCTGCTGGGCGCGGGCGCGGGCAGCGCGGGCGGCATTGATATGAACAGCAGCAACTTCCGCGAAACCATCATCGGCGAGGCCACACGCCAGGCCGTCGATGAGCTCACCCGCCAATTGGCCGCGCAGGCGGAAAAGGTCGAGGCCACGAAGATTGAAATCAATGGTCTGGTCGCCGATGTCACCGACAACGTTCTGGTGTTGAACGTAGGTAAGAATCAGGGTCTGAATGTCGGCGACGTGGTGGCGATCGAGCGCGTCCAGAAAGTCGTCAAAGACCCGTCCACCGGCCAAGTCCTCCGGACCATCACCGAGCGTATCGGAACAGCAAAGCTCACCTCGGTGGACGCTGGTTCCTCAATGGCCGATTTCTCCGGAGTGGGCAAGCCTAAGGTCGGCGACGCGGTCAAGGCTAAGTAGAGACGGCCCGGTGGACCGTCTGCTGTCCCCACGCGATGCCATCTCGTAGAGACGCCCCGGCGGGGCGTCTCTACATGCCCAGGAAGTGGCATCCTACTTGCCACTGACTGTTCCCTCCCGTCCACGTATACTTGGCGTGGGCGATCATGAAAAAAGCCAATTGAAGACCTTCCAAACCGAGTAATGCCTGTAAGTAGTGTAAGTCGGACCATACCACCGGACGAGCAGCCGGCCCTGCTCGACAAGCGGCACCTTCCGGCCGGCAAACTCCAGCAGAGGTCCCGGTTCGACCACGAGGTCGAGTTTGTGGCCGAGGGCAAGCGCGCCCACGGCCAGGCGAAACGCAGGATAGAGATTGTTTCGGAACCAGAACAGCGGCGCTACGGTCCGCACCGGGCCGTCTGGGTCGGGCTCGACCGTGATGCAACCCATATGAGGCGCCGCGCCGATTCCTGCCCGGGTGCGGCCACGGTTTGCTGCGAAGTGTTGACTTCCGGCGCCATCCTGAACCCTGCCTGTGTTGTCGGCGGGATTTTACCACTTTAGAGGGTTGGGGTCGGCAGTGAGAGGATATTTGAGAAAAGGTGCGCAGGACTCCGAGCCATTTCCGGGCGGTCAGCCGATCTTGCGCAGCCGCTCGCGGAGTCTCAGGGCTTGCTGAAATTCGCGCTCCAGCTCGCGATCGCTCAGGTGCAACTTCATCGCTTCCAGCTTCTCAATCAAGGCCTCGAGCGCCGCTTGGATGTTTTCAATGTTCGTCAGACAAATGTCACGCCAGAGGCTGTAAGGGCTTTCCGCCAGACGCGTCACGTCGCGGAAGCCCGCGGCGGCCAGTTCCAGAGGCAGAAACTCTTCGCCACCCTGCTCGGCGATCATGCTGGCCACCCCAGAGGAGACGAGTTGGGGCAAGTGGGAGAGGAAAGCAACCGCGCGGTCGTGCGTTGAGGCTTCGGTGATGAACGGCCGCGCTCCCAGCCGCTCGAGCAGCGAGGAAAAGGCCTTGACCCGTTCGTCGGTCAGATGATCCGGGGAAAGCGGCGTCAAGACATAGCGCGCGTTCTCGAGCAACGCGGCGTCGGCGTTTTCCAGTCCGGACCGCTCCTTTCCCGCCAAGGGATGTCCACCCAGGAAATGCGGCTCCTCGCCAAAAAGCTCGCGAGCGCGTTGGCAGATCAGGCGCTTGGTGCTGCCCACGTCGGTGACCAGCGCGTCGGGCGGAGCGGCCGCCTTCACCTGGGGCAACAGGTCGAGGATTGCTCCCACCGGCGTCGCCAGGATGATGAGTTCGGCATCGCGCACCGCCTCCGCCGGAGCTGGGCTGCCTTCATCAACGGCACCAGAAGCGAGGGCGCGATGCAACACTTCCGGGCGGTCGCAACCCACCCGGCGGCCGGGAAAGCCGCACCGCTTGAGCCCCAGTCCCCAGGACCCACCCATCAGGCCCAAGCCGATAATCGCCACGCGATGGAAGTAGTCGGAAGTATTCACGGAGTTTACAGTCCGCAGTTGACAGTCGACAGTCAAAGCTTAGCCATTTTCTCGAACCCAGCCCATGTTCCAGGGTTCTTGCCTGTTGACTGTCGACTGTTGACTGTCGACTTGTCCTAGATCGTCCTGCCCACTGCCGGGGCAATCATCCGCAACTCCTTCATCAACTGCTCGAACTGTTCCGGATAAAGTGATTGCGCGCCATCGCTCAAGGCCTTATCGGGATTGTGGTGGACTTCGATCAGCAGCCCATCGGCTCCCGCCGCCACCGCGGCGCGTGCCATGGGCGCTACCTTGTCGCGCCGCCCCGTTCCGTGCGAGGGGTCCACGATGATCGGCAAGTGCGAGAGCTTCTTGACGACGGGAATCGCGCAAACATCCAGGGTGTTCCGCGTGTAACTCTCGAACGTACGGATGCCGCGCTCGCACAGGATAACGTTGTAGTTGCCCCCGGCCATGATGTATTCGGCCGAAAGGAGTAGTTCTTCGATGGTGGCGGCGATCCCGCGCTTCAGCAGAATCGGCTTGGCCACCTTGCCCAGCTCCTTCAGCAGGTTGTAATTCTGCATGTTGCGCGCGCCCACCTGGAGCACGTCCACATACTCGAGCAGGAGGGGGATTTGCGTCTGGTCCATGAGCTCGGACACCACCAGCAGGTTGTGCTTGTCCGCGGCGCGCCGCATGAACTCCAACCCCTTCGGCCCCAGACCCTGGAAGCTGTAAGGCGAGCTGCGGGGCTTGAAAGCTCCGCCGCGGAGGACGCGCGCGCCGAACTTCGCGACTTGCTCGGCAATTGCTTCGATCTGCTCGGCGCTCTCCACACCGCACGGGCCCGCCATCACGACCACGAGCGGTCGCAGGGTGTGCACGACCTCGATCGTGCCGCCCTGTGCGGCCAGCACTTCGGGAAGACGCCGGTAGACGTGCGGGCTCTCGTCCAGTCCGCCGCCGCGCAGAATCACGCCCTTC
>JALHUF010000696.1 GCA_022866195.1 Terriglobia bacterium | reverse complement strand
CTGCTCTCAGCGTGGCCAAGACCTTCTCAATCTCCTCCGGCGACCCCTTCCCGAAGTAGTAGCCCACACGATAGTTGTAGGCCTCGTTCTTGGCCGTGAACGCGGGGTAGGTGACGCGCATCAGGGCCGAGTGGTTCTCCACCACCAACTGACTTCTTTCAGCAGGCGTCAGCATCAGCAGCGCGAACCTTTCTCCCGTCTTCTTGTTCAGGGTGCCGATATAGCCGGCCGCCACGCCCGGATTCACCCGCTTTTGGGGAACAAACTCCTCGCTGGGATGGCCGGGCGCGAACCACTGGCTGTAGTTTGGCTCGTCGAAGCTGCGGAAGGGCACCGAGCTTTCCAGCACGTAGGCCTGCGGTTTTTCAATTCCCTGAGGAGTCACGGTCGTCGTGGTAACCACCACGTTCTGATCCCCGGCCAGAGTCACCTTGCGCTCCAGCGTGACGCCCTTGGGGTAAATGTCGGGGGCATCGTAAGTGAGCCCGACTTCGGCCTGCGCGCCAGCGCTCGCAACGATTTGGAACGCGTAGGGGCGATTGTAGAGGCCCAGCCAATTCCTCCGCGTCCATTCGGCCACCGCTTTCATGTCCTCAGGTTCGAAGCGTGCTGTGAAGGAGTCGCGCATCGCGCCGACGGAATTGAAAGCGTTAGTGTTCGTTTCCTTGCGCACCAACGCAAAGGACCTTGCCCCCGCCCGCGGACTGATAAAGCAGCGGAGGTCGCGGTTTTCAAGGATGATGTCGTCGAAGCCGTCGCGGTCATAATCGAGCGTGTAGGCGATCGCCTCGCCCTCCCGGAGTGCCGCCAGCACCACGCCCTCCCGCACCCGATAGGGCCCCGCGTGCAGGCGCACCTCAAAGCGGTAAACCCCCGAACCCTTCGTGGGGGCGGCACGGAGCTCAACGGTGGTCTCGCCCTGGGCCGGCAACACCAATTGAGCCGCAGCCGGAGTGAGAGCGAGATCGCTGCCCTCGGCGGCGAGCGTCACCACCTGCTCGTGGTCAAGCCAATTCTTGAGGCGAAGCTGAAACACTGCCTCGCCCGGCAGGTTGAGACTGGCGAGCGTGGGGTGGACGATGGGGATGGACTGGTCCTCCCGCAGCGGGAAAAGCTCGAAGGGAGACAGGGTGTAGTCAAAGGGAGGGTGAATGGCCACCTCCCTCCGCCAGCCCCACGTGGTGGAGGAGCCCCCTTCGCGGAAGTCCGCCTGCAATTCCACTAGCTGTGTCTCCGCACCATCAGAAGGAATCTCCACGGGGAAGCTGAACTCGCGCGAGGAGTTGGCCGGAATGTGGACGGGCAGCGAGGGATTATCAGGCTTGTAGATGGCTCCCGCTATAAAATCGAGGTCGCCCTCTAGGACCGCGGGCCGGGGGTTCTCCACGCGCAAGCGGACGGCGCGGGTCTCTCCGGCGATCCAGGTGCCGCGCGCGTCAATCGTTATGTGAGGGCCTTCACGAGGATAGGCGAGCTCGACCGTGCGCACGAAGTGCGGTGCCTCACCTTTCGGAACCTTGACAATGTAGAGACGGCGCTCAGCGTCCTCCTGAATCGTTGCCGGCGTGCCATCAACCGCGGCGGCCTGGGGGCGCGTGGCGAGGCGCAAGGCGACTTCCCCTTCGGCGGGAGCCGTGAATTCAAGCCGCAAGGTCGCCCCATCATAAGCGACCCGGGACAACTCCGCCGTCGCGTAGTACACCTCGTCTCCCGGCACAAGTCCGGGAGCCAGTTCCCAGAAGGAGTTGAGGAGGGGAATGCGGATGGGCAACATGAGCGACTCGCGCGCCGGCAGCGTCAGGCGAGGCAGGCGGATGTACCGGCCTGCCGCCCCCGGAGCTAGGTTTTCCGCCCGCGGATCCGTCAGTGTGATCTCGGCGCTGCGCGCTTCTTCCACACTGAAGTTGGTGACGCCGACGAAGGCGTACTGGCCTTGCTCAAGATCGAGCTGCTCGCGGGGATCGGCCATCAGTTCGGTCACATAAAGGCCGAGGTCCCGGGCTTTTGTGGTCTCCATCTCAGGATAAATTCTGCGATGTGCCCCGGCCTCCTTCAGGAGCGCGGGGAGCGCCGGTCGCGCGGCCTTTTGGAGTTCCTCCGCATAGTCTTTGGCGCCGGCCAGGCCGCCCTCTCCGAAGGACAAGATCGTCCCCGGCGGCGCCGACCAACGGGAGAAATCAGCGCCGAAGAACAGCACCTGTCCCTGGCCGTGAGCAAAGCGGGCGCCCACGATGCCTCCCCGGGGGTCTTGGGCGAAGACCTTCACCTCCGTGTGTCGCTTCTTGGGCAGTGTCAAGACGGTGCGGGACCCAAGCACGAGGGCCGTCGTCCCATCGGTCCATTTCAGCGGCGCGTTCCCAGCGAGTTGGCGGGCCGTCCCCAGCGGCGCCAAGAACTCATCGAAGACCTTTCCTTTGGGCAAAGAAGGAAACAGAATCAAGGTTCCGCCGGCCGCCACGTAATCCACTATCAGGCGCTGGGCCTTTTCCGAGTACCGCTCAAGGTGAGGAAAGCGGCTCAGTTCCTCCTTCCCGCTCGCCAAGTTGGGCAGCAAGAGGATTTGGTAGCGTTGCAGGTTTTCGGTGGGAGTGTGGTCGGAATCCACGAGCTCAAAATTGAAATGGTCGTAAACGCCTGACCAGAGGACACGGCCGGCAAAGGCGGCCACGTGGTTAGCTTCCTCCGTCGTGAGCTCGGCTTGCGGGAACGTGGCCATGGGATAGACCAAGCCCACGTCCGCCGCCAAATGCGAGGAGGCAAGGAAAGGTCCCATCCCCGCCAGCAGCCGGCCATTGCGGCGCACGTAAGGGGCGCGCCCGGTTTCTTTCCCCGCGTAGTTCACCGCGGCTTCCCAAGTATAGAAGTAGTTGCCCCACGGGGCTTCATAGCCGGCGGGGTAGAGGCTGTCGTTCACCGGATAATAGTTCAGGGCCTTGAGGCCGTTCTGGAACATCATGCGCGTCGCCATCAGGGTATTGCTCGGATGCGTGGGCCGCGCATAGGTATCCTTCTCATCCAGGAGCCATCCGGCTTGAAACTCGATGATCGTGGGCACAAAGAGTGGTTCAGTTTTGTGGATCTCGGTCAGGAACTTGTTCTTGGCGGCCTCGAAGACCGTGGAATACCCGCCCACGCCGGACATCTGATAGTCCTGGCCCGTGTTCCAGAAGGGCTCCGTCGGGGCGGTATTGGCTTCGGCGTTGACGCGCATGTCGGCGCCGTTCAGGTAGTAGAGAACGTGCGCATCGTGGGTGGCCTCTTTGGCGTATTTGCGGAGCGCGTCCATGTACTTCCAAAAAGTCGGCCCGTTGTAGTTCTCCCGGCCGACGGCCTGGTCATCATCGATCTGAATGTTGATCAGCGGGCCGCCCTTTTCGGCCAGCAGCGGGTCCACCAGGGACAGGACATCGCGGTACCACTTACGCGTGT
>JALHUF010000695.1 GCA_022866195.1 Terriglobia bacterium | reverse complement strand
GCGGCGACGATAACGCTCCGCACTCAGGAACGCCGGCACCTGCCACACCGTCAGCGTCAACAGCGCGAAGGCCACGAAGCCGATCCGCGTGTATCGGCGATGCCGCGGATCCATCAGCGCACCAACCCAAATGTTCGTCGCCAACGAGTCTTGCTGAAGAAGTGGATGACTAAGTCCACCGTTTGGCCAAGACGGTCCCCCAGCGAACTCTGCGCGTATTCTTCGCGCGAAGCCTCATAGGACCAGTAAATCAGCAGAGGCTTGCCAGAAATCAGTTCCCGCGGCACAAAGCCCCAGAACCGACTGTCCCAACTCTGTTCGCGGTTATCGCCCATTACGAAATAGCGCCCCGGCGGGACGATCAGGTCGCCATTCCGGACGTAGTTCTGGATCTCCGCGCTCCAACTGGCGGTGATGCCACGCAGATACTCGGAAGGTTGAGGCGGAAAATCATCCCCCGCTCGGAGCTCTTCAAGGTAAGTATGCCGCACGGACGGTTCCTTCAACGGCTCGCCATTCACGAACACCTGCCGGTGGAATATCCGCACGCGGTCCCCAGGAAGGCCAATCACCCGCTTCACAAAATGCTCTCCGGGCTGGCTTTGCTCCTCCGAGGGCGGAAACCTGAAGACGACGATATCGCCCCGCCGGATCTCCCGGTAAGGGAGCACGGGCGCCAGCCACCCCCTGGGATACGCATAAGCAAACTTGTTCACCAGGAGATGGTCGCCAATCAGCAGGGTGTTCTCCATCGAGCCAGTGGGAATCTTGAAAGCCTGGAGGACAAAGGTGGTGCCGAAAATCGCCAGAATGACCGTCACCACCAGGGATTCGAACGTGTCACGGGTTGACGACTTCTTGTATCCCTCAGTCATGCGCTTCGGCTTTCCTCCCCAGACGCTCCAACAAACGCTCGGCGGCCTGCTGCTCGGCGGCCTTCTTGCTCCCTCCGCTGCCGCGCGCCACCCGATTCTCGCCCGCCGTCACTTCCACAGTAAAGACCTTTTGATGCTCGGGTCCCGCTTCCTCCGCCACCCGGTACTCGGCCGGACTGACGCGCTCACCTTGCAGGTACTCCTGTAGCGCGGACTTGTAATCCGTTGAGAACAGCTCCTCGGCGGCAGCAGTCAGATTCTCGGGCAAAACGAATCGTTCCACAAACCGTTCGGCCTCTGCCAAGCCGCCGTCCCGGTAGAGCGCCGCCAGCAGGGCCTCCACCGCATTGACCAGGAGATTGCTCTTGGCTCGGCCGCCCGTCTTCTCCTCGCCGCGGCCCAGGCGCAGGTAGTCTCCCAGTTCGAGTCGCGCCGCCACCTTGGCGAGGTGCTCGGCGGCCACCAGGCGCGCACGGGCGCGCGACAGCCTGCCTTCGGCCAGTTGGGGAAAGGCGTCGGCCAGGCGCACGCTGACCAGGAAATTCAAAACCGCATCGCCCAGGAATTCCAGTTGCTCGTTATTGCGACCCCCCTCGGCAGCCTCCTGGACATAGGAAGAGTGGGTGAGAGCTTCCAGGAGCCGTTCGGAGTTACGGAAGCGGT
>JALHUF010000694.1 GCA_022866195.1 Terriglobia bacterium | reverse complement strand
GCGCGCGGAAGTGAAGGCGCGCCCGGTCTGTGACGGCCCTGCCGGAGTCTCAGCGCGCGCAGACGCCCTCAAATCCCTTCGGTTACAAACCGCTTGGCGTGTTCTTTCAAAATGCAGCGGTCCTGGATGACGGTGAGGCCGGCCTGGCGGGCGTGTGCCGCGGCTTCATCGTTGAACACGCCTTCCTGCATCCAGACGACTTTGGCGCCTTTGCGGATGGCGCTCTCGATGACCTCCGGCACACACTCCGATCGGCGAAAGACCACCACAATCTCCAGGGGCCCGGGAACTTCGTCGAGCGAGCCGTAGGCCTTCTGGCCGAGCACGCTTGCTTCGTGCGGATTGACGGGGATGATGCGAAAGCCGTGGGCCAGCATGTAGGCGGAAACTCCGTAGCTGGGCCGCGCGGGTTTGGACGACAGGCCGACCACCGTGAGCGTCTTATACATCTCAAACAGAGCGGTTACAGAATCTGGCATCTGATTTCTCCACCCCCGCGCGCAGGTCTCAGAAGTCTGCCCCCGCACCTGGAAAAGCCGCAGGGTTAAAACACGGACCCTGCGCTACGAGGCCCGCACCGGCGAGGTCATGACGCGCCGCAGGGCTTCCAGAAACAGCTCATTTCCCTCGTGCGTTCCGATGGTGACGCGCTGTGACGTGGGGAAACCGTAGATCTTCATCGGCCGCACAATCACGCCCTCGTGGAGCAGGCGCACGAAGTCCTCCTCGCAATCCCGGCCCGTGTCAATGAGCAGGAAATTGCCCACCGAAGGCGTATAGCGGATACCCAGCAGGGTCAGCTCCTCGGTAACGAATTTCATCTCCCGAGTATTAGATGCTACTGAGCGCGCCACGTGTTCATGGTCGTCGAGGGCGGCCATCCCCGCCATTTGAGCCACGCTCGAGGCGTTGAAGGGGGAGCGAATGCGGTTCAGGCTCTCGATAAGCTCGCGATGCCCCATCCCGTAGCCGAGCCGTATCCCTGCCAGGCCGTGAACCTTGGAGAAGGTTCGCAGCACCAAGATATTGCGTCCCGCGCGAACATAATCGACCGAGTGAGAGTAGTCCGGGCGTTGCACGTACTCGAAATAGGCCTCATCCAGCACCACCAGCACCCGGGGCGGCAGGGCATCGAGAAAGCGGTCGAGTTCCGCGGCGGTGAACATGGTGCCGGTGGGATTGTTGGGGTTGCCCAGATAGACGATCTTCGTGCGCTGGGTCACGGCGTGGACGATGGCCCGCAGGTCAAAGGTGAGGTCGCGCATGGGCGTCAGAACCAGCGCCGCGCCCATGTCTTCGACGGCCAGCCGGTACATGTAGAAGGCCGACTCCGAGGTGATAGCCTCGTCGCTCGCCGTCAGAAAAGTCTTGGCGACCAACTCAATCAAGTCTGTGGAGCCGGCGCCTAAGATGGTCTGGTCCATGTCCAGGCCGTGGATTTCGGCCAGCTTCTTGCGCAGGTAATACCCGCCGCCATCGGGATAGAAGTGGATGTTGCCCGCATACTTGCGGATGGCCTCCTGGGCCTTAGGCGACGGTCCCAGGGGATTCTCATTCGACGCCAGCTTGATGGCCGTGCGCCCCAACTCGCGTTCCACTTCTTCGATGGGCTTGCCCGGTGGGTAGGGCCGAATCCGCTTCGACCAGGGAGGGAGAATATCCTCGATAGAGAATCGTGACATACGCTTCCTCAGCAGGGGGCCGGCTTTCCCGCAAGAGGCCGGCGCCCCTTAACCGACGCCCTTCCAGTTTCTCAGCCGGTTCACTTCCGCGGCCGTCAGATGGCGGAAGTGACCCGGCGCCAGGCCTTCCTCTGACAGGAAGGCAATGCGCACGCGCTTCAACTTTACCACCGCTTGGCCGAGGCGCTCAAACATGCGGCGGACCTGATGGTAACGCCCCTCCGTGAGCGTGATTTCGTACCAAGGTTTCTCCCGCTCGGCCAGCAGCCGAATCCGGGCGGGGGCCGTCCGTCGTCCGTCGAGCACGATGCCCTGCTCGAGCTTCGCCAGAGCGCTCGGCTCTGGCCGGCCTTCCAGTTTGACGTGGTAGGTGCGAGGGATCGCGGAAGCTCGGGACATCAGCAGGTTGGCCAACGCGCCGTCGTTGGTGAGCAGCAGCAGGCCGGAGGAGTGGTAGTCCAACCGGCCCACCGGGTAAACCCGTTCCTTAACGCCGCGCAAGAGGGAAATCACCGTGGGTCGGCGCTCGGGATCGCTGACGGTGGAGACGTAGCCCACGGGTTTGTTAAGCAGCAGATAGATGTGGCGGCCGGGGCCGCGCAGGAGTTTTCCGTCCACCCGGACGTGGTCACGCGCCACGTCGGCCTTCGAGCCAAGCTGCGTGATGACCTGGCCATTCACGCTCACCCGGCCCTGGAGCATCAATTCTTCGGCCTTGCGGCGTGAGGTGATGCCAGCATCCGCAATGATTTTCTGGAGCCGTTGTTCCATGGAGAGGTGGAGGCGAGTTTGCGCTCCCACGCCTGCGAGATCCTCTGTCGGGAGCGCCCAGCGCTCCGCTACCTAGTGTTCGGGCTTGCCGGCTGGCGGGGCAGAGTCGCCGGGCGCCTCAGTCTCAGAACTGCTTTCCGAAGATTCCATCGGCTGAGGACTTTCAGCACGCGCTGCGCCGGGGTGCCCTTCGACGCTGGACGGCGCCTGGGCTTCCCACTCCAACTCTGGCCCCAGCGCCTGCCGCGCGAGCTCCTCGAATTCCTTCAGGCTGGGCAGGTCGCCCACATCCTTCAAACCGAAGTGCACCAGGAAATCTCGCGAGGTGCGGTAGAGGATGGGCCGCCCCACCACGTTCTTGCGCCCCGCCGTGACCAGCAGCTTCTTTTCCAGTAACGTGTGAACGACCCCGGCGCAATCCACGCCGCGAACCGCGTCCATCTCCGGCAGGGTCACGGGTTGGCGGTAAGCAATCACCGCCAGAGTTTCCAACGCCGCCTTGGAGAGCCGGAGAGGCGGCTTCAGGCTCTTCACAAACTTGCGCAGCACCTCGTGGTGCTCGGGCTTCGAGGCAAACTGATAGCCTCCGGCCACCGGGCGGATCTGCATTCCGTGCTCCGGCCGCTGGAACTCGGCAACCAACTCCTCGAGCTTCGCCTTCACCCGCTCGCGGTCTTCGCCTTCCAGCGACTTGACGAGCGCGTCCAGCGAGACCGGTTCGGGGGCCACGTAAATGACGGCTTCGATCAGAGCCTTTAGAGTTTCGTCAGTCAGCATGGCGTAGTTGCCAGTTGCCAGTTCCCAGTTCCCAGTTATGAGTCGTCAGTTGTCCGTTGCAGCCGTCCATCACCCATTTCTTCACCAGGGTCATTTCCGCTTGACCACTGGCAACTGGGTACTGATAACTGACAGCTAAGAAAAGCTTTCCTCGAGGCCTGCCTCCAGCAGGGCGGCATTCGTACTGGACATGATTTCCTCAAAGCGCTTGTTCTTGTGGACCGTGATGGGTGCGAACAACACTTTTTGGCGAAGCAGGATGGCGCGCAGCCTCACCATCTCCAGCAGCGCCAGGAAGAGCGCGATGAGCGCCTGCCGCGAACCATATCCTGCCAACAGGTCTTCCAGGCGGACCGGCCGGGACTCCGCTAAGAGCACTTGTTTCACATGCTCGATCATCTGCGCCACGGTCACTTCCTCGCGCTGAATCTCGAGTTGCGGGCGCTTCTTGGCGCGCTCCAGGACTTCGCGAAACACCGAGATCAGGTCGAACGCCGTGACGGTGAGGCCGGGCTCATCCTCGGCCTCCACAAATTCGTCAATGCCCGGCTGGGACCACGTGGCGTCTTCGAGCAGCCGCTTCGACTGGAGCATTTGGGCGGCGT
>JALHUF010000693.1 GCA_022866195.1 Terriglobia bacterium | reverse complement strand
GAGGGTTGTAGCGGCGGCGTCCTCGCCGCCGAATCGCTCAATCAGGGACGGCGATGAGGACATCGCCGCTACAGAAACCGCCCTGGGCCAAAGTCTTTCGGCCCGGTGGGCCGTCTCAGGAAGACGTTCCGCAGGCTGGCGCAGACCTTTTCAGGTCTGCGCGCCTGAGGCGCAGCAGATCCCAACCGATGCCAGGATCGCAAACCCACGGGGTCCGAGCCAGCGGCTTCTTACTTGACGAACATTCAGATCGGTGCGACAATTGTACTTAAGGTACGTTAAGCACAAAACGTACGATTGGAGCAATCTAGCATGACACGTCTGGCATCTGGGAAGGTTCGGCAGGGATTCTCCGAGACCGTGAACCGTGTGGCCTATGCCGCGAGCGGATTGTCCTGCACCGTCGGGGGAAGGACTTGGCCGCCCTGATTCCCATGGAGGACTTGGCGCTGCTGGAAGAACTCGAGGACCGTCTGGATGTGGAGCAAGCTGATGCGATCCTAGCCCGGGCGAAAGCCAAGGGTGAGAAGCCCATTCCGTGGGAGAAGGCCAAGAAGAAGCTCCGGCTTTGAACCGTGACTTACAGCCTAGCCATCCTACCTGCCGCCCTCCGTCAACTCACTGAGCTTCCCAGGCTCGAACAAAGGCGCCTCAAGGAGCGGATTGACCGCCTTGCCGTGGACCCCCGCCCGCCAGGGGTCAAGCGCCTTCATGGCCGGCGTGAGTATCTGCGTCTTCGCTCAGGGGACTATCGGGCCATCTACACAGTCGATGATGACCGCTTCACAGTTCTCATCATCAAGCTCGGCCATCGGCGCGAGGTCTACCGCACCCTTTAGGTTTGCCCTGCTCTGCGTTTCCTGACGCAAAGCACATTTCGACCAGTTTTGGGGAGCGCCAGAACCTCACGAGGCGTAGGAGTATGTGGCGGTTTACGCGGCTCACCCAGGCCTTCTCGAAGAACGTCGAGAATCTAATCCACGCGGTAGCCTTGCATTTCATGTACTATAACTGTGGACGGATTCACCAGACTTTGCGGGTCACTCCGGCTATCGAGGATGGCTTGTCCGATCATGTCTGGACGGTCGAGGGAATGGTGACGGTGGTCAAATCACAGGCTAGGCGGTCAGCGCAGGAGGCAGGCGGAATGAATACCCTTAAGGTGAGCAATGGGTACGGAGTTATTCTTCCTAACCTTGGAAAAACTCGCGACCTTCCCAGCTTGAGCGAGAAAAGGATTACAAAAACTGTCCGGGATGAGCTGCGCAAATGGTATGGACCTGAAAACGTTGAGGTAAGCTGCGATGCAACGTTCCATGAGGGCCGTTGGCGAGGGCGCTGCAAAATCTGGGCCGAGAGGTTTGACTACACAGTTTCTGCAAACTGAACCACTACCGCACGCTGAGACCTCTTGACTCGTAGGCCTCATGCGAGCACAACTCTACTTAAAGTACGGGAAATACCTAACGTACGAAAGGGCCAAACCCAACAATGACCCGCAGGCTGGCGCAGACCTTTTCAGGTCTGCGCGCCTGGGGCGCAGCAGATCCCAACTGGTGCCAAGATCGCAGACCCACAGCGTACGTGCCATCCGGCGCTTGGCGATTTCTGTGGTCGAAGCGCAGCCCCGTGAGGGGCGAGAGAAGATGGCCCACGACGTGAGCCGTGGGTTGGCGAGACGTCCCTCTTCCCCTTACCCCATCCCCCTTTCGCGCGGGGCAGGGGAAACAAAAGGGCGTGGGGGATACGCGTCCCAGGGCTCCCGATACAAAGCATCGGGACAGGTCGCCCCCTGTGCTACCATCTTTCGGCCTGCGAGCCTTCGTGCTTCATCGATTCGTCCGCGGTGGGCACCGCCACGGTCCCGGCAGGAGTCAATCCTTCACCGCGCCCCCCAGCGGGGACGCGGTGCGCTATCGGGGACCATGCCAAACGGAAAAGGAGTAGGAGGACATAGATCATGATTCGCTCGATACTTTCACGTCGCGAGTTATTGAGGGGCGCGGCGGCAGGCGTGGCTGCTGCTGCAACGTACTCTCTCAGCGGAAGCCCGCTGAACGACATCTCCGAGAGGAATCGGAAGGGCACCATAGCCCGCATCGTTACCACTTGTCAGAACGGTGAGGGGCATTCCACCGTGGAAGGGAACCGCGACTACATGCTTAGCCTCTTCGACCGGGCGCTGAAGCAAAAGCCTGACTTGGTGTGTTTCCCAGAAGCGTTCACCGGCGTCGGCATTCCGGACAAAGCGCGTGCGCAGGTCGCCGAACCCGTGCCAGGCCCGACCACCGACGCTTTCGCCCGGCGGGCGAAAGCGCATCGCTGTTACGTCGTCTGTCCCATCCGAACGGCCCGGGAGGGGAAGCAGTGGAACTCCGCCGTGGTCCTGGATCGGTCGGGCCAGATCCTGGGCATCTACGACAAAGTGCATCCCGTGACCACGTCGCCGGACTACACGGTTTTCGAGGACGGCATTTTCCCCGGCGGCGAGCCTCCCGTGTTCGATCTGGACTTCGGTAGGGTCGGGATTCAGATCTGCTTCGACGCGGGATTTCCCGAGACGTGGGCGGCGCTGGCACGAAAGGGCGCGAAGGCGGTCTTCTGGCCTTCGGCTTACCACGGCGGATTCCCGCTGCAGGCGTATGCCTACCTCCACCACTACTACGTCATCACCTCCGTGCGCACGGAGCAGTCGCGCATCATTGACCCCTGCGGGCGCGTCGTGGCGGAGACGGACTCCCAGGTGAACTTCGCCGTCCGCGATCTCAACCTGGATTT
>JALHUF010000692.1 GCA_022866195.1 Terriglobia bacterium | reverse complement strand
GTACGGGTAGTAAACGAGTCCATCACGTCCAGCACGGTGACATCCAGGATGACCCCGCGGGCGCGAAACGTGCCGACGCGCTTCACCAGCTCATCCCGCAGTTTGAGCAGCGCGGCATCGCTGAGCGCGGCCTGAATCGTCGCGATCAGGTATTTGCCTTGTTTGAGAATCGGCACTTCCATCGTTTGCCGCCCCTATGTCTCTGCGTTTCGCACCATTGTTGCCTCTGTCGTGATGACCCTGTACCCCACCAATCGGTCGGCTTCCTCGATGCCGCTTTGCAGGTCGCTCAAGGTGTTCAAGCTGCTCAAGTCCACCCCAATGGTCACCAAGGTCTGGGCGATTTCCGCAGACAACCCTGTGACGATGACGGCGGCGCCCATCAAACGCGCTGCCTGCACCGTTTGCAGCAGATGGTTGGCAACTTTGGAGTCCACGGCAGGGACGCCCGTGATGTCCATCACCACAACCCTCGCGCGGTTGGCACGGATGGCACGCAGCAACGCTTCGGTAATCTGTCGCGCGCGCTGCGTGTCAATCATGCCGATAACCGGGAGGATCAGCTCTCCCTCGCGAAGTTGGAGCACGGGAGTGGAAAGTTCGCGGATCACCTCTTGCTGTAGGCGGACGACCTTCTCGCGTTCTTCGCGGACGACCTTCTCGCGCTCTTCAAACGCCAGCGCCACGATCGACAGGATCTTATTGGCAACGGGTTCGTAGATGTCGAGGGCCTCCGAGAGCCGCTTCATGTTGCCCTGATAGCGCTCGAACAGGCTCCGCCCATAGACGTCCCGCAGCGTTAGCAGACCGCCATTAATCTGCTCGGCGGTCATGCCCCGCAGCACGCTACGTTCGGCCATCCTCGTAGCGTAGGTCTGGGCCGCGTCATATTTCCCGGTCTCGAGGCAGCCGACGCAAGTATCGTAGATCGTAATGGACTCTGTTTCGGTCTCTTGCGGGGTTAGGCCCGCCAGTAGCCCTTTTGCGGTCATCTGCTCGACCCACTGCCGCCGCAACTGCTCCCGCTTCTCGCGGAAGTGCGCCACCAACTCGCGAACCAAGCTCTCTGTGCTTTTATCCGTGGGCTGACCGAGAGCCTGCCCTTCGGTTTTCTGTGTCATCTCCGGCTCCCTTCTGAAATCAGATTCGTGTTGTTTTGGACATCACAAGTGCGCTTTGGCAGCCCGGCCAGGGTCTGAGCGTTGGCCGTGGACGCTTTCGGGCATGCCGCGACCGCGGCACGGAGCGCACACCACATCCGTGAGTGGCTCATCCCCACCCTTCACCCGCACTATCGGCACTTCGCCGCGCGCGCATGAGGCTCGGCTAGAGTCCGGACTCACACCCTGGGTGTGTCGGGCAGGTTGGGCGCCAGGCTGGCCGGAAGGCTCGGATGGGCAGGCGGGAGTTAAGCTGAAGAATTGCAGTTCAAGGGAGCGCGGCACGGGCCGCCGGCGTCGGTGGGGGTCCACTGCGTTCCGCGTGCCCGGCCTTCCCGCTTCCCTCAGGTTTCTTTTTCGTAGCGGAGGCCGTAAAGGAAACCCCCCGAGCCTTTTATCTCCGAACGGCGCGCGACGCTGGCGCGGACTTCAATCGATTCCGCGCCGGGATCATAGGGGCATGTCACCAGCAGAGCCTCGCCCAGTTCGAAATGCTTCTCGCTGATAAAGGCGAGGCCGCCTTTGGAGACATTCTCGGTCTTGGCGTACTCTACGGTTCCGTACCAGTTCCGTACGCGGATGGGCAGCCGCAGCGACGCACGCCGGTTGATGCGCCGATCGGCCGTAGGAGGCGGGGGCTCCAAAACCTCTTTCAGCGAAGGGTCCGCAATCTGCTCAGGGGGAGGCATTCCTACCTGGCCTTGGCTGTATCCCCAGGAGGTGAACTGGCCGCACGGCTTGCATTCTTTCGGTAGTACGCCGGCACTTTCGAGCACGTCATACTCCACCAGGGAAATCAGTGTCAAGCCGACCTGGTGGCAGCGTCGGCACTCGAGGATCACGCTGCAGGCGGGTTGGTCATCGCGGAGGGGGGGGAAATCGATTCCCCAGATGTTGCGCTGCTCGTCGCGGCACTCCACACCCCACTCGCCCCCTTGTTCAGTCAGTGGTTGCGTGAGCCCGACCACCCGAAAGTCCGCCGCGCGGTTTCCCACCAGGTTAACAATATGCAGGGTTTGGCCGGCCGTGACGGCCCGCTTCAAACGAATCCGTGCCCCGTGGCGGTTGACAACCAGCGTGCGCGTATTCTCGTTGAACGGTTGGCCCTTGGCATCTGCGCCCTCGACGCGGATGGGGAAGGTCAGAAGCAAGCGCTCCGTGCGACGGCGATTGGCTTCGCGCATCCTTACTCAGCTTCGCGGGAATTTCCTTCCTAGCTGTGTAGAG
>JALHUF010000691.1 GCA_022866195.1 Terriglobia bacterium | reverse complement strand
TGGAAGGGCAATGTATCCGGACCTCGATTGGACGCGCAGGTCGCTGGAAGCCAACTTGATGGTGATCTTGCGGAAAGACCCATCGTAAGTCTTGATTTCCGGATTGTAGCTAATCTCGTAGTAGGTCTGGATGTCTTCAGCAAGTTTTTGGAGTGGCCCCCGGAGATCGTTTGTGTTGGCGATCATCGTGCCACCGGTGGATTCGGCGAGTTCTTCCAAGGCGGTCTGAGGGTTGGCCCGGGTGCTTCCGATGGCCTCATCTATCACGCCCCACCCGCTTGCCCCACCCCCTGTGTCGGCCGCCACGCTTTGGGCGGTCTGGGCAGTCCTGTAAAGCATGTCGATGGCAGCCCGGTTCGTGCTCGTGGTCATCAGACCTTGGGCGTCCACCGTGTAAAAACTGACGTTCGATCGATTCGCGATGCTGACGACCTGCTCGAACGGTTCATCCAATTCCTGCGGCTTAACGAATCCTGCGGAGAAATATAGGACGGTCTTTCTTCCCGGCAGCCGGTACTGCTCCTTGACTAAGTCCAGCAACGAGTAAATCGTGGTCCGGCCAGCCTGCATGATGCCGTAGCTCTGTTCCTTCCGTATAATTTCCAGCAACATATCATCCATTATCTTCAGCGCGGTTCCCGAGCCAGGACCGGGGGCTGGTCCCGCGAATTCAGGTGGCCAGTAGCTTTCACCCGGTCCGAGTCTGTGCTCGAGCAGCGTTCGAACCAGCTCGGTATCCTTGGCGAAATCGGTGACGTCGCTCCGAGTAGCGCGGTCGATCGCTTGGCGAAGGAGTGCCGTATCGTTGGTGAACGCCTGAAGCACCTCGAGTTTGAAATCGATGACCATGATGGCCACGTAGACGTTTTGCGGAAGCTCGCCTTTCAGGAGGTCCAAGGCCGCATCGCGAGCGAGCCGCCGGGAGGTGTTGTCCGAGCAACGGAAGATCATCGTCACCAAGCGAATCTGGCGCAGGGGATCCAGTTGGGTCCGCGTGCTGCCAGTGCCACTGGTGCCGATAGCTTCTCCTCCGTGGACGAGGCGAAAGGAGGTGATTTTCTTCGGCTCGCCGTTATCAAATATCTGGAAATCTTCGGGCTTTAGGTTGTCAACCCGATGGCCTTTCTTGTCGCGGACCACTACGTCCAGAAGCACTTCCTCCGAAGTGCCCTTGACAGCGGGCCCCACTACGGAAGGGGTCTGGGGCTGCTGGGCATAAACGGCCAGTCCCATACCCACTGACACCGCCGTGCCCCACAGGCTCACGACTCGGAAAACCTTCCCCATGACATCTTCATTATCGCTTAAACCCTCACGGGATTGCAATCACCTGTAGGGGGGCTCTCTGGGCTCGCGATTTTGTGGCGATCGCGAATCTTACTTCAGAATGAAGGAAGCTGTCTCTTCAGCCGTTTCCGTTCCCTGTTACACCACAAAGCGCAAGGTGAAGTCGCCCGGCTCAAGACGGGCGAGGGGAACTGTCGCGACGAACTGGATGCGACCGTCTTTGTCCGGCTGGCCGAGTTGTACCGGGCCCCTACCCAGAACCTGACCCTCCCGGCTCAATTC
>JALHUF010000690.1 GCA_022866195.1 Terriglobia bacterium | reverse complement strand
GTCACCCCCAACGAGATCGAGAAGGAGCAGCCCTTCATCGCCCGCGCCATCGAGCTCACGCGCCAAGCCTACGCCCTGGACCGCTTTGAAGTGCGCGAGTTCTCCGCCGTCGAAGATCTGACGCTCGACGATATCCGCGCGAACCGGGCCACCATCCGCAACGTCCGGCTGTGGGACCACAAGCCCCTGCTCACCACCTTCGCCCAGCTCCAGGAAATCCGCACCTATTACGACTTCGAGCGCGTGGATAACGACCGCTACTGGATCGACGGAGTCTATCGGCAGGTGTCGCTCTCCCCGCGCGAGCTTTCTTCCGCCAGCCTCCCCAGCCGCAGTTGGATCAACGAACACCTGAGCTACACGCACGGCTACGGGCTTTGCCTGGGTCCGGTGAATGAGTCCACCAGCGAGGGCTTGCCCGAGCTTTTCATCAAGAACATTCCGCCAGTCTCGACCGGCGCGAGTCGCGTCACACGTCCGGAGGTTTACTACGGCGAACTGACCAATGAATATTGCTTTGTGCACACGCGCGCCCAGGAGTTCGACTATCCCTCGGGCGACCAGAACGTTTACACCAGCTATCAGGGCGCGGGAGGAATCCGCGTCCAGAGCTTCTGGCGACGGCTGCTGTTTGCCCTCCGGTTCGGCGAAATCAAAATCCTGCTTTCCTCCGATATCCGCCCCGAGAGCCGGCTGATGATCTATCGGCGGATCCTGGAGCGCGCGCAACGCCTCACGCCCTTCCTGCGTTACGACCACGACCCCTACATGGTCCTTGCCGACGACGGCTCGCTCTACTGGATACTCGACGGCTATACGACCTCGGCCTCTTACCCCTACTCCGACCCGACCGAGGGCGTCGGCAACTACATTCGCAATTCCGTCAAGGCCACCGTCAACGCTTACACCGGCCAGGTACATTTCTACGTCGCCGACCCGTCGGACCCCTTGATCCAGGCTTACGCTTCCATTTTCCCCGGAGTCTTCGAGCCGCTTTCGGCCATGCCCAAAGACCTTCGCGCCCACATCCGTTACCCGGAAGAACTCTTCTCCATCCAGGCAAGCCAGTACGCCCTGTTCCACATGACCGACCCGCGCGTCTTCTACAACAAGGAAGACCTGTGGCGCGTGGCGCAGAGCTCCACGAAAGGCGCCGCCGCTCCCATGACCCCCTATTACACCATCATGAGACTCGCGGAAGTCGGCACCAGCGAAGAGTTCATCCTCATGGCGCCCTTCACCCCGGCGCGGAAAGACAACATGATCGCCTGGATGGCCGCGCGCTGCGACGAGCCGAACTACGGCAAGGTTCTGGTCTTCACTTTTCCCAAGCAGAAAATGGTTTACGGCCCGCAGCAGATCGAATCGCGCATCGACCAGGACCCGATGATTTCCCAACAACTCACCTTGTGGGGCCAGGGCGGCTCATCCGTCATCCGCGGGACGCTGCTCGTCATCCCGGTGCTGAATTCAGGGCTTTATGTGGAGCCGCTCTACCTGGCCGCTGAGGCCGGCGGAGGACTGCCGCAGTTGAAACGCGTCCTCGTCGCCTATTCGGACCAGGTGGTGATGGAACTCACCCTCGACGCCGCGCTCAGCAAGATCTTCGGCGGCTCCGTCTCCTCTGCCCAGCCTGCGCCTGCCCCAATGCCTACTGCCCAGGCGCCTGGCGCCCCCTCCCCAGTCGCGGAGGTGCAGGCCCTGATCCGCCAAGCGAACCAGCACTACGAGCGCGCGCAGCAGTATCAGCGTCAGGGGGATTGGGGCG
>JALHUF010000074.1 GCA_022866195.1 Terriglobia bacterium | reverse complement strand
TTGCTCGTAGAAGGGGCTGACCAGGTCCTGGTCCATGTGCCGCTGGTTCGGCAGGGGCGCGTATAGGGGATTATAGAACGCGGCCGTGCCCGTGAACGGGTAGCTGTATACCCCCGGGGTTGAAATCGCGCCCCCCAGGTAGCCGTTGGCGTAGTACCCGATTCGATTGTCCGAGAAGTAGGGCGGGTTGAAGCGGATGTTTTCGAAAATGTTGTTGTAGATACGGTCGAACATGACGCCCGCCCCGGCGCGCAGCAGCAGCTTATTGTTCCCCAAGAGGTCCCAGGCGAAGCCCAGGCGCGGAGCGAAGTTGTTGGTGTCCTTGTTCCAGATCTCGTGGTTGCGGATCTGGAACGCGCCTGTGGCCACCCGGGCGTAGAAGGGGTTGTTTATGGGATAGTACGGGTTGGTGGAGGTGGTCACGATCGGCGTCACCGGCGTCCCCCAGTAGAAGTTGGAGTCCATGTCCGGCCGGAAGTTGTGGGGCGGGCCGAAGTACTCGTAGCGCAGGCCCCAGTTGATCGTCAAGCGCGAAGTGATGCGCCAGTCGTCCTGGAAGTAGGCGGCCATCTCGTTGGCCCGAAAGCCCCGGTAGACCTCGGGCAATTTGCCGGTGGTCATATCCACCGCCGCCGACGTGTAATAGACCGAGCCGTAGCCCGTCCCGAAGGCAGCATCCGCTTCATCGCTGAAGAACAGGTCGGTGACCAGGTCCTCGATGCCATACGGGAAAAAGCTGCCCGCTGTGTCGTTATAGAAGGCAGAGCCGTTACGTGTGCGGCGATACTCCGCGCCGGCCTTGAAGCTGTGCTTGCCGCGCGTGAACGTCAGGTGATCCTGGAACTGGAATTGGGTGTCGGTGAAGTACTGCGGAATGCCGGCGTACATCCCGAACCCCACGTTGAGCGAGTCGTACCAGGTGGCGATCCCTGGCATAGCGTTGTACTCCGGCCCCGAGGACGTGAAGTCCTGCCTGTGCCGGAGGTAGCTCGCCCGGAAGGTGTTGAGCACGCTCGGGCTGAAGGTGTGGTTCCAGGTTAAGCCCACATTGAGTCCGCGGCCGTTGGTGACGCACGCAGGACCAATGGTGGAGTTTCCGCACTGGTACGGCTCACCCGACTCGGAGGTCTGCAATAGGAGGTGGCCGGTCAACTGGTCCTGGTCGGTGAGTTTGTGGTCCACCTTCGCGCTGATGCGGTACTCGTTCAGGTGATAGGGATCGGGGATGTCGAACGTGCTGTAAACCGGGACGGGGTACTCCAAGCCACCCGTCCAGAATCCCTCGCCGACGTTGTCCCCACCCTCACTGGGACCCAGCGGGACTGGGCCGATGCCAGCCATCGTAGTCAAGAGAGGACCCAGGGTCGCGGAGTTGGCGAAAGCACCGACGCAAGGCGCGGGCGTCCCACCCGATCCCGGAGTGCCGTCGCCGATGTTGTCATCCAGCCATGACTGGTTATTACACAGGCCGCTGGTACTGCTCTCGGCCCAACTTTGCAGGCCGCCAGTGTCTACCCAATCCAGGAACTCCTGTGTCGTACCGGTCACGGACACCGGAGAAGCCTCCCGCGCCCGGTGGAATTCCATACTGTAAAAGAAGAAGGTCTTGTCCTTTATAATGGGGCCACCGACCGAGCCGCCAAACTGGTTGCGCACCAGACTGTCTTTGCTCCCAGACTTATTGGAGAAGAAGGAGTTCGCGGCGAGTGCTTGCACGCGGTTGTACTCGAACGCTGAACCGTGCCATTGGTTCGTGCCCGACCTTAGCACCGTGTCGGTCACGAAGCCGCCCGCTTTGCCGTACTCGGCGGCGAAGCTGTTGGTGATGATGCGGTACTCTTGAATCGCATCCGGAGAGATGCTGGTGCCCGCGCCGCCGGGGTCATATCCGGACAACTGGCCACGGCCACCCTGGCCTTGGTCGTTGTTGTCCATGCCTTCCACCAGGTAGTTGCCGGTGCCGCCGCGCGCGCCGTTCACAGCCGCACCGCGGGTGCTGCCCGCCATGGCGTCAGGCACCGCGCCCGGCGCCAGATTGATGAAGGCGTTCTGGCTGCGGACTTCCAAGGGCATGTTCTCCCAGATGCGCCGGTCCACCAGAGTGGAAATGGCTGACTCGCTCGTCTGGAGGAGCTGGGCTTCGGCGCTGACCTCCACGGTCTGGATGGCTGTGCCCAGTTCCAAGTGCACGTCTTGCACAACCCCCGTGGCCACGCTGATGACGAGGTTCGCGATCTCAGCGGTCTTGAAGCCGGACACCTCCACCTTCAGGGTGTAGGTGCCGACGACGGGCAACGCCATGAAACGGTAAAAACCAGCACTTGAAGTTTCTGTGCTGGCCGTTGCGCCCGTAGCGGAATTCGTCAAAGTGACTTTTGCGCCCGCAACGACGGCTGCCGAGGGATCGAACACCAGCCCCGTCAACGCGCCGGTGCCGCCTTGTGCCCAGGCGTTGGTGCCGTAGGAAAGGCACACTAGGGCGCACACCAACACACACGCACTCTTAGTGAACTTCATGCGTCCTCCTGATTACCGGAATTTCCGATGTTAACTTTTTTGCGCAAAATCAAAAGCCTTCCGGCACTCACTGGCGCCGCCCGGCAGCACCACTCCCCTCGCTGAATTGACCGCGGTGACCTCAGCGTCTGAGACGGCAGCGCCGGTCGGGTCGAGAACTGTGCCGGAAATCGAACTCTCCCATCCGTTGCTCGTGCTACGCGTGCGACCGGGAAGTCGAGCGACCTACCGGCCGGTCGCCAAAAGGTACCCCATTATTACACGATTTCCTTCTTGAAACCAATGGTTCAGAAAGAAGAATTCAGACACACCAACATCCGGGCCAAGTAGCCGGCCTTAGACTGGGTGGCAATTATGTCTCCAAAGGCGTGAATCTCTCTAAGTGATGGAAAATGCGTGAGATAGCCAAATGGTTAGGTGAATATGCAGAGGCGTCATTCCAAATATAATAGGCGCTCTGCCAAAAATTGTATTTTTGGGACAAAAACGCCGAATAGTGTTCTGCCCGGCGGTTGGGAGCTTCCCATGCCCCTCCTTGGGCCGACCTAGCGCGTAGACATCAGTTGGATTCGCCGCGGGCTGGCCTTATACGACTTGGAAGGATTGGCCCATCGGTTGGAACTCCGAGATTTCCTGCCGCTCGAGCTTGACTCTGATCTCCTCGAATCTTCTAACATCTTCCTGAGAGTACAATCGTTCTCCGCAGTGAAGACAAACCTCCGCACGCAGGCGCAGGAGGGCGGTGTGCTTTCCTCCCCGCAGGAGTTTCTCCAGTTCTTTATCAACCATTTCGCCGCCGCAGATGGGGCACCTCTGGAATGGCATCATTCCGGCTTTCTCCTTTCCCGCCTGTTGATCCCGCGGTCGGGATCAGCATGATGCGCCATGTCTGGCGCCCCCCTCGCACCCTCCGAGACGGGCCCGCACTGGCTCGGAAGCTTATGGGCTCAGATGAATTGGATCTTGAGACACGAGGGTGCCCACAAATCCGGCGATCACCTGGGACTTTGAAGTCGTTCCCGAAGGAGGTGGTTCGCCAAGTGGGCCAGGGTCAGACCTGAGCGACGGGCTCGCGCGCGGAGGGCCCGAAGCACATCAGCTTCCACTTCGATTTCGTAGTGCCGAGTGCGAAGCTCGCTCACCGCTTTTACAGTCCGAAAATCCCTAGGATAGTCGGTGGTATCGTGGGTGTCCCAAAAATCGGCGGCTTCTTCGTAGCTCGAGAACTCCTCGGGAATTGCTTCAATCGGCTTCCTTCTGCGCATAATAGTACCTCTCCTCAGCCCTTGTCATTGGACGCGCGGAGATGGGCATGGCGGCCTTTGTCCCTTTACGAATGAAAATCACAACCAGATATCTGCCGGCTGCCGTCTGCCCGTAGGCAACGTAGAGGGGTTCGCCCTTTACCTGTCCCTTTTCAGCCAGGCGGACGTGAGGCTTCGTGAACAACACCTCTTCGACCTCATCCGCCGTGACGCCATGCTTGGCGACGATTTTGAGGAGGAATCGCTCTCTCCAGATTATGTCATGGAGCAGCACGCTCAATTTCTCGCCGTAAGCACCCCTCCATGTTAGCACGTCCGGGCCGGGGAGTGCGATCCCTGCCAATGGCGGGGGTGGACGCGGCCTTCAGCGCGTCGGATGTGGCGTCGCGGGCTTCAGCGTCCATGCCTGGAGCTTGGCCAGGCCCATGAGCTTGGGCGCGCGGAAATCGGGACGGAAGATAACCCAACCCCATAGCGCCGGCGAGTCCTCCGCTACGTATTTCCCCGCCGCCAGGCGCGCCGGAGCTAGCGTTACGGATTCTGGCGGCTCCGCCTTGACGAGCAGTCGCGTGGTCACCTGTGCCAGAGCTACCAGATAACTCTCCGGCGAAACCGGATGGCTGCCCAGCCAGACGGCGTTGGGAATCTGATT
>JALHUF010000689.1 GCA_022866195.1 Terriglobia bacterium | reverse complement strand
GACATCATCCTGAGGTATGAGGCTGACCGATTCCTCTGCTTTTTGCCGGGGACAGAGCCCCCGGGAGGAGAGGTGTTCGGGCGACGGGTGTTGTCAGCCTGCCAACGTTCGTCCCGACTCCGTGGGCTCACGCTGGATATAGGCTTGGCAGTGTACCGCCCGCGGGGGGACCCAGAACAGGTGCTGGCGGATGCCGAGGAAGCTTTGACAGCCTGCAGAGCAGCGCCGGAGGCGGTGTTGGGCACGCTCAGCGGCACACTTATCTACAGGCGCTAAGCTAGCAGCCTGCCGGCATGAGGAACTTGATGGGCGAAAACGGATCGGCGCCACCTGGCCAAGCTCTCGGCCTTCTGCGGCCCGGAACTCAACCCAAACCCGTCCCGCAAGAGGTGGTGGAAGTCTCACCCGAGGAAATCCCGCATCTGCTTGACTACTGGCACGTCGTCGCCAAACGCCACTGGGTGGTCTTGTCCTGCCTGCTGATTGTTTTCACGACGGTGGGGATTGGCACCTTAAAGCAGAAGCCGGTGTACGAAGGAAGGGTTTTGATCGAGATTGACCCGGAGCAGCCGAATGTTCTGAACTTCAAGGAAGTCCTGCAAGTCAGCACACTCGACGTGGATAGCTACCGGGAGACGCAATTTCGGGTGCTGCAGAGCCGCACGCTCGCTGACCGCGTCGTGCAGAATCTGAAACTATATATAAATCCTGAATTCTACCGGAAGCAGTCCCTCTTCGGCCTGCTCGAGGCTGACCCGGAGAAGATCCCGTCCGGTTCGGACAACAGCCCCCCGGACCTCTCCAGCGAGGCCTACCGGAACAGCGTGAAGCATTTCCAAGACGAGGTCGGAGTAGGTCCGGTACGGCGCAGTAATCTGGTTGAGGTCGCGTTTCGGTCCCAGAGCCCTGAGCTGGCCGCGCGCGTTGCCAACCAGCTTGCCCAAGCCTATATCGAGCAGAACTTCCAGGTGAAGTGGGATGAGACCATGAAGGCCTCGGAGTTCCTATCGAATCAGCTCGTGGGGCTCAAGGCCAAGCTGGAGAAGTCCGAAGACACCCTGCAAGCTTACGCCCAGGCAAACTCCATCCTTTTCGTCGAGGAAAAGAAGAACCTCGTCAACGAACGTCTGGGACAGCTCCAGACGGAATACACCAAGGCCCAAGCGGACCGGTTTCAAAAGGAATCGTTCTATAGCTTGGTGCAGGCCGGAAAAGTCCAGGATCTGCCCGGGATTCTCTCGAACAAACTGATTCAAGACCTGTCAATGCGGCTGGCGGAGTTGGAGCGTGAATATGCCCAACTGACCGCGGTGGTGAAGCCGGATTACCCGCGAGCCGTGCAACTCAAGAAGCAGATCGACGCCCTGCAGGCATCCCTGGAGAAACAGAAGAAGGCCTTGGTGCAGAACATCGTCGATGAGTACCATTCCGCCGTGGCCCGGGAGAAGTACTTGGCGCAGGCCGTGGAGGATCAGAAGAAAGAAGTGAATCTGATCGCCGAAAAGACCATCCAGTACAACATCCTGAAGCGCGAGGTGGACACCAGTAAGCAACTTTATGACGGCCTGCTACAGCGATTGAAGGAGGCGCAAGTCTCCGCGGGGCTGAGAGCAAGTAACATCCGCATTGTGGATGCGGCGGAGGTGCCGAAGATCCCGGTGAAGCCGCGTGTGGTCTTGAATCTCGCCCTGGGCTTGATTGCGGGGCTTGGGTTGGGCATCGGCCTGGCGTTCTTCCAGGAGTACCTGGATAACACGCTTAAGACCCCGGATGAGGTTGAAAACCTGTTGCGCCTGCCGTCGCTAGGCGTCATCCCAACGTTTCCTTCTCTGGGTGCGGGGAAGGCAGCAGGCACGGGGCTGGTGGCGCCGCGCCATGCCCCTCAATGCTTGGCCCCGGCCGTGCAGACGAGCCCAGCCTCCATTGAAGCCTTTCGCTCCCTGCGGACTTCGATCTTGCTCTCTGCTAACCCCGTGCCGAAGTTAATCCTGATAACCAGTGCCTTACCGGGAGAAGGGAAAACGTCAACTACCATAAACCTTGGGGCAACCCTGGCCAGCTTGGGTAGCAAGGTGCTGATCCTGGATTGCGATATGCGACGGCCGGCTTGCCACCGTTCTACCGGCGTGGAGAACAAGCCCGGGTTTGTGCAGTGCTTGACAGGTCATGTCCACCTCTCCGAGGCTATTTTGCCGGTCCCCGGCGTGGCCAACCTGAGTGTCATCCCTTGTGGTCCCATCCCTCCCAATCCGGCGGAGATTCTTTCTTCCCCTATGGCGGGCGAGTTGTTCCAAGCACTACGCAACCAGTTTGAGTACGTGCTGGTAGATTCGCCGCCGCTACTCAGCGTTGCTGATAGCCGGATTCTTTCCACCCTGACGGACGCAGTAGTCCTGGTGGTGCGCGCTTACGAGACTTCCTACGAGGTCGTTCGCCGGGCCCGCGCGCTGCTTTATGGTGCGGGCGCGCGAATCTTGGGCGTAGCGCTGAACAACGTGGACCTCCGCCGCGATGGATACGGCTACGATTACTATCGTCGCTACGGGTACGGGTACGGCTATGAGTACAGTCCTAAGCATGACGACAAGGCTCATCCTGATTCTGAGGCCCGCGACACCGAAACCCCGTAAGAGTCCGTGCAAAAAGTGGCGTGGCGCGTCAAAGCACAACTTCAGCCGTCCCGTAAAAGACGCAGATTGACCAAGGATTCAGGGGCTTTAGGCCGGATTGGTGTGGCGGAGTGGTCAGGAGCGTTAAGTGGGGAGCGCAGCGGACACAACCGAGGTCGTAAGTCAACCGGCCCACGGGTTGTCGCTTCGGCAGAATTTCGCCTGGACGGTTCTCGGAAACGTCGTCTACGCCGCCTGCCAGTGGGGGATGCTGGTGGCTCTGGCCAAGCTGGGGTCTCCGAGCCTGGTCGGGCAGTTCGCGCTCGGCTTGGCCCTCTGTGCGCCAGTCATGATGCTGGCCAATCTTCAGCTTCGCGCCGTGCAAGCTACCGACGCGCGCAATGAATACCGGTTTGGAGACTACTTGGCGCTGAGGTTGGCGACCACCGCCCAGGCCGCGCGGCGCGT
>JALHUF010000688.1 GCA_022866195.1 Terriglobia bacterium | reverse complement strand
CCTGGATGTCAGCCGCTCCGCTATCAGCTACACCCCCACTTCCACGCGCCTGGGCGTGATCCAGGAGCGGCTCAGCGGCGGCCTGAATTTCTTCTTTACCTCCCGCACCGAATTGAAGCTCGATTATTTCTATGGGCGATACTCCACTCGCCCGTTTGACATCGTCAATGCCTCCACCGGCCAAGCAGTTGCCACCGGGGTGGTGGAGCGTAACTGGGGCCACGGAGGATCAATCGATTTCACTCAGGTTGTCTACACCTCCAAGCGCTTCTCCTTCGATGCCGGCTACGAGGGCAGAGCGTTTGGCTTCCGGGGCAATTCCTGGTTAGGTTTCTTTAGCCCGGGCTTTTATCAACGCCATCTCGGCGTGGGCCGGATTTACGGGAATCTTTTCGGGCCCGTGGACTACGACATTTCAGGCGGCGCCGGCACCCAGCAGACACAGCAGGGGACCGACTTGAAGCGCGGTTACAGAGCTAGCCCGGCGTTCACCTTCCGGGTGAGCCGGCACTTCTCGTTCACGCTTGGCTACACTTATTACACCGCCTCGCAGGCCCTAGGCACCCTGCGCGGCAACGCCGTGCGCTTCATCACGGACTGGAAATTCTGAACGGCTGAAGCCGTCGCCCGCTTCCCAAAACCTCCGGTGGGGTGTGGTGTCTGCTCTGGCAGCGACGTGCTGACCGCCCAACCGCTCGGCGCCGCCCCGAGAGCCGTGGCCGCAACACCGGAACCCGCTCTCCGCTGCCCTGAGCTCCAATCCGTCATCCCGGCAAATGATTGAGGGCTGCACCCGGCTGGCACGGACTGCCGGAGGTTTGTGGCGAAGATTTCTGGAAGGTCCCAGGCTATACTTGACAAGCTCGATGAGTTCCCCCCCGCGGTCAGTGCGAGGGACGGACGCGAGGAAGATTGAACTCGAACCTGATGGAGGTGAAACCGGAATGGACTTAGGCGAACTGACCCGATTGTATGATTTTGCTGGTCAGACGATCGTCATTACGGGCGGGACAGGCATCCTGGGCGGGGAGATTGCCTGCGCGCTGGTTGGCTGCGGGGCCAACGTCGCGCTGCTGGACAAGAATCTGGCCCCGGCCGAGAGACTGCTGGAGCGCATGGGACCCCGCGCCAACCAGGCACTGGCGGTTGACACCGACGTCCTGGACGCGGGTAGCCTGCACGCGGCCGCCCAGGCCGTCGTGAATAAGTTCGCCGGGGTCAACTGCCTGGTGAATGCCGCGGGCGGGAATAAACCCCAGGCCACCACCAGTCCCAACCTCTCCTTTTTTGACCTGCCGGTTGACGCCTTGCGCTGGGTTTTCGACCTGAACATCCTGGGCACCATGCTTCCCTGCCAAGTCTTTGGCAAGCTGATGGCTGAGAAGGGCAAAGGGACTATTCTCAACATCTCCTCCATGAACGCCTTTCGCCCCTTGACGCGTATCCCCGCCTATTCCGCCGCCAAAGCCGGCGTGAGCAACTTCACGCAATGGCTGGCGGTACACATGGCCCAGCAGTATTCGCCCCGCATTCGGGTCAATGCCATCGCGCCTGGCTTCTTCCTGACGGAACAGAACAGGTTTCTGCTCTATGACGAACAAACGCGCGAACTGACGCCGCGCGGTCAATCCATCATCGCTCATACACCCATGGGGCGCTTTGGCAAGCCGGGGGATTTGTTCGGCGCGATCTTGTGGCTTCTTTCGGAAGCTTCGGCCTTTGTCACCGGGGTCATCGTGCCGATTGACGGCGGGTTTTCGGCCTATAGCGGAGTGTAAGCAAAACGAGAGTCGAGTTACCGAGCCAAGGGCCGCAACGCAACGGCTGTCATCCTGAGCGAAGCGAAGGATCTCGTCGCCTGAGAGGAGATGCTTCGCTGCGCACTGCACCTTCCGGTGCAGTGATTCGCTCAGCATGACATTGGTGAGAGGGCCGACGGAACGTATTTCGGTAATGCAGCAGTGGCAACTCTGGACGGAGGAGTTCGATGGTAGTTGGCAGGGGGTTCGCCGCTCGCTATTTGACCGACGATGAAGTGCGTCAGATCGTACACGAGGGCCTGGACTCCTTGACTGTGGATGGCAAGCGTGTGCTCATCATCATCCCCGATGGCACCCGCACCATGCCGATGCCGTT
>JALHUF010000687.1 GCA_022866195.1 Terriglobia bacterium | reverse complement strand
TTTTTCCGTCAGGGCGATCTCGACGGCGGCAAAGCGAAACACTTGCGGAGCCGCCGTAACCACCAGGCCCAGGAGGATGAGCGTGGCGAACCCGGCCGTCAGCCAGTCCGGACGGCGTTCCGCACCAACGGCTCCCACCTCCGCCCACGCCGCAGCCATCAGAATGCTGAGGGGAACCACGGCCGGCAGGAAATACCCCGGCAGCTTGGATTGCGAAATCGAGAAGAACACAAAGATTACCGCTCCCCATGCCAGCAAGAACAGCGCCGGCTTGTGAGCTTCCTGCCGCAGCTCCCGCCAGCGCCTCCAACAATTCCCGCCCGCGAAGAGAAGGAAGAAGCTCCAGGGGAACAATCCCAGGAGGAACACGGGGACATAGTAAAAGACGCTTCCTCCGCGCCGCGCGCTGCCGGTGGCGAACCTTCTCAGACTCTCCTCCCAGAGAGCGTAACGCGGGAAATCGGGATGGCGGAGAGAGACGGCGATGAACCAAGGCAAAGCCACCACCAGGAAGACCGCGACGCCCAAACCCCAGCGCAAATGTTTCAACTCGCTCACCCGACCGCGCAGAGCCTGGTAGGCCAGAATGGAGAGCAAGGGGAGAAGGAAGCCCACCGGGCCTTTGGTGATGGTGGCCAGACCCATAACGGCGAACAGGAGCACCTCAAGCCAGGGGCGCCGGTAATCGCTGGCCGCCGCAAACCAGAAACACGTCATGGCCACGGTCACCAGAAAAGCCAGCGTCATATCGAAGATAACCAGGCGCGAATAGGCGATGACGAGCGGGGTCGTGGCCAGCACAATCGCCGCCCGCAGCCCCGCAGAGTCCCCGAACATCCGCCGGGCTAGAAACCAGGTGAGAAGCATCGTGGCCAGCGCCATTAAGGCCGACGGGAAACGCGCCGCCCACTCCGTGAGCCCCCAGAGGCGGAACGATGCAGCCACCAGCCAAAAATAGACTACGGGTTTGTCGAGATACGTGAGCGTATTGAAGTGCGGGGTGATCAGATCGCCTGAAGCCAGCATCTCGCGCGCCACCTCGGCATTCCGCCCCTCGTCTGGCTCGAGCAGTGGCAAGCGTCCCAGACCAGCGAAAAACACTATGCCTGCCACTACCAGCACGAGCAGAAAATGGCGCAGGGGAAAAGATGGTGGTGAAGGCGTTGAAGGGACCGAATCAGTCACTGGAGAAGATGGGTCAGTGGCCAAGAGTTCGCCATAACTCCGATATGCGATCTATAACGCTGCGCTCCGCGCGCCCGACCTAAAAATCGCTCTGACAAGCGAGCCGCACAGTGCGAGGCAGTAGGTTCACCCAGCACGCGCCTGCTCACCGGCTGGTTCGGGAGACGCCACCGCCGGCGGCTCCAGGACGTCCAGAACCGCCTCGTAATCGAGACGGTTCTTCTTCATCCAGCGCACTGCCCAGACATCCCCCAAGCCCTTCACCAGCCGGCGCCAGGTGCCGTACTTGGTCTTGCCGTGCCGCCGCGGGCGATGGCTGACCGGCACCTGCGTCACCCGCCAACCCCGCATCCTCAGCAGGGTGGGCAGGAAGCGATGCATGCCCTGGTAGAGTTCCAGCCGCTCCAGGCACGGGCGCCGGAAAGCCTTGAGTGTGCAGCCGGTGTCCACAATATCATCGCCCGTGGCCCAGTTGCGAAAGCCGTTTCCAATCCGCGAAGATAATCGTTTCCACCAACTGTCTTGGCGGCGCATCCGAATGCCGCAGACGCAGTCCCAATCTTCCAGCATGCCCACGAGACGCGGAATCTCTTTGGGGTCGTTCTGCAAGTCGCCGTCGAGCGTCACCACCGCGCGGCCCTGGGCCAAGCGAAATCCCGCGGTCAGCGCGGCGGTCTGGCCCAAGTTGCGTCGGAAGTGAGCCACGCGGACCCGCGCGTCACTTGCCTGGACGCGCCGGAGCCGCTCCAGCGTGGAGTCGGTGCTGCCGTCATCCACAAAGACGAGCTCGACATTTCCGGGCCACTCCGCCAGCGCAGACTGCAACTCCTGGACGAGCGGCGCAACGTTCTCCGCCTCGTTGTACACGGGAATGACGACGCTGAGTGAAACGTTCTCCACGAAACGCGGCTTCCTGCACCTCTCCCCACGCCCGCCGCCCAACCTCCTCCCGGGCGCGCCCGGAACATGGGAGAGGTCGCCGAACCCTGGCATTTTAGCACGCCCCCACGAGGTGGCTGGCAAATTCAGCGTCGCACACGACCGCAGGCCCCGGCCGGGCTTGTCACTGCCGAGCGCCCGTGATACATGAGTGGAGGGGAAGGTGCATCCCAAGACGTTGGAGTTGAATCAAAAGGAAAGAAGGCGGTGCCGCTCTACAAGACTGGGAGGCCAGAATGCCTAGACTCAAAGCCAGACTCGCCATCCTCACCGTTTTAGCCAGCATGCTACTGCTCGGTTCCTGCAACATCCTGGAGACGTTTCAGCCACCCGACGACAAGGCCATTGTCTCCGAGGTGCAGGCTAAGCTGTTTGAGGATCCCGTGCTCAAAACCCGCGACATCCGCGTGACGGCGGAAAAGGGCGTGGTGATGCTGGCGGGCACGGTGGCCACGGAACTTGAGAAGGCCGCGGTGGAACGCTTCGCCAGCCGCGCGAAGGGCGCAAAGCAGGTCGTCAATCAGCTCGCCGTTGTGCCGACAACCGCGACAGCCGCGCCCGAGACCTCAGCCCCAGTAGCGACCACTGCCCCGGCTCCG
>JALHUF010000686.1 GCA_022866195.1 Terriglobia bacterium | reverse complement strand
CTCCTGACTCTCTGATACCCCGGTGTCATCAACTTTTACCTCCGGATCATCTCTTCTTATAATTTCTGGAGCCGATGAGCGGAATTGAACCGCTGACCCCGTCCTTACCAAGGACGTGCTCTACCAACTGAGCTACATCGGCCCGGCGCGCGGAGCGCGCGAAACGCGAAATGCGAAAATCGAAATTCGGAAGCACTGGCCACCCGCGCGGCGTCCGAGTTTCGATTTTCCAGTTTCGAATTTCGAATTGGAGCGGGAGACGGGGATCGAACCCGCGACCAACAGCTTGGAAGGCTGTGACTCTACCACTGAGTTACTCCCGCGTCCCGTTTCGAAAAGCGAAATTCGAAACACGAAAATCGGCACCCTCCTCGAAGCTAACGATTTTCGAATTTCGACTTTCGGCTCCATGGTGGACAGGGGAGGATTCGAACCCCCGTAGCTCGCAAGGAGCGGCAGGTTTACAGCCTGCTGCCATTAACCACTCGGCCACCTGTCCGGACTGGATTCTCCCTCCTAAGCGCCACGCGCAGAAAGCCTGCCAGCCTTCTGGCGTCAGGCGTCATCGCTATCGCTTGAGCCGGAAAATTCGAGTCTGCGGTCAGGCGCGGAGACAGACCTCCGCCCCCGCGTTCTTGTGTGCAAGAAGACTTGAAAAACCCGCTCCCGAATCTTAACCCGGCGCCCGCTAGCTGGCCCCCTTAACGGCCGCGTCTGCCCACGCTGGAGCTGGCGAAGGGATTCGAACCCCCGACCCTCTGATTACAAATCAGATGCTCTACCAGCTGAGCTACGCCAGCCGTCACAAACGCACATTTATAGTATCCAGGAACCGAAATTGCAAGGGGCTGTCCACATTTTTTCCTGCAACCCGAATCCGCCCCCTCAGCTCGTCCATCCCCCCTAGCGGGCCTGGTCGCGGACTTGCCGCGGCCGGCTGGTGCGAGCTCTGGGGGGCCTGCCCTTGTCTCCCCGCCCCGACCTGTCAAACACCAGCTTCTCCCGCACCGGGCCGCGTGCCAACCTACCGTCCTGCACCTGCGTATTGAACATGCGACAAAACCCATCGAGGTGCGACAGAATTTCTTGGCCTCGCGCGCCGTTGGCGATGCGCGGCACTCCCTGCGATGATATTTCCACTGGAACCAACTCCACCGCCTCCAGCTCGCGAGATCCAAAGGTAAGCCTTACCAACACGCATTCACGGCCGGCGGGCCTCTTGGACGCGAACGCGAAGTTGCCCACGGAGTAGAAGACTGGCACTCCCCCCAGGTATTCAACGCCCTGCAACACGTGTGGGTGCATTCCGACCACAACGTCGCATCCGGCCTTGGCCGCCACCCGGGCCAAGCGGTGTTGCCGCAGGGTGATTGCATGGTTCCCCTGCCCACCCCAGTGCATCATCAAAATCACAAACTCCGCCTGCCGACGCGCACGCTGTATCGCTTCCACCAAGTCAGTCTCATCCTTCGCCGCAGCGATTCCCAAACGGGTCTCAGTCGCCTCGGAGTTCCGCGGCACGACGTCCGAGAAGGCCAGCAGGGCCACACGGCGGCCGTCCTTGGGGAAAACAAACGCGCGCTCGGCGTCCAGCTTCAGGCCCGCCCCCACCACGGGCAACCCTGCCTCCCGGAAGGCACGCAAGGTATCGCGCAGGCCCGCCGCCGTGTAATACATCATATGGTTGTTGGCCAGTGCGACCAACCCCACTCCTGCCTCCTTGATTATGCGGGGAATGGCGGGATTGCGCGCCCGCAGGATGTAATCCCGCCCCGCCGCCACGTCGGCCGGATTCTTGTTGGGCGTAACCGTATGGGCGGCGGTGATGGGTTGTTCCAGATTCAAGAAGACCAGGTCGGCCTGCGCGAATTCCTCGCGCATTGCGTCCAGGAAGTGCTCGACTTCCTGGGGACCCGCCCAAGAGGACTCGGGCAGGGTATCCCCTGCCAGGGCAATCACCAGACGTTCCGATCCAGGCAGCGTCTGCGCCGCCGCAGAGGGGATGAAGTGCCTCCCCGGAAGGCAAGTGACAACGAGAATGAAAGTTGCCCGCAGCGCGCGCAGCGCCGCGACTCCTGCCATGAGCTGCTGGAAGCGAATGAGACTCTCTTTGTTTCAGGCTATTCGCGCAGGTATTTTGCCGGGTTAACCGGCGCTTCGTGAACGTGTACTTCGTAGTGCAGGTGTGGTCCAGTGGTCTTGCCGGTCATCCCCACGGCGCCGATGACCTGCCCCTGCTTGACCTCCTGGCCGACGACAACCTCAATCTTGCTCAGGTGGCCATACCTGGTCGTGAGCCCATATCCGTGGTCGATCAAGACCGCGTTGCCGTAATCCGAGTCCGGCCCGGCGAGGAACACGATGCCATCGGCGGCGGACTGGACCTTGGTGCCATAGGGAGCAGAGATGTCCAGTCCGGCGTGGAACGCCCCCTCACCGCTCAAGGGGTCCATGCGCTCCCCAAACCCGGCGGTGACCTGACCGCGCACCGGCCAAATTGAGGGAACCGTTGAACGATCCAGACGCGGATCGAAGACCAACCCCTGGATAACCGGATCCACCGCGGTGTTTGTAGCTGCCGACTTCATCAGCCTGAAGGCGTAAAGCGAGGCGTGGTAACTCGAATCCAGAGTGGAATTGGACTGCGTCGCCAGGCCGAGCACGGTCTGGGGCAACTGGGGTCTGCGGGGTTCGCCAAAGCCGTAGCTCAGGGCTACTTCGGCCGCCAGCGATTGCAGCGAGCCCAGCTTCGCATTGGTCTGGCTGACGACGTTCTCCAGGGTGCGGTATTGCGTCTTGAGCGCCTCGCGTTCGGTGCGGAGGCTGTTGTAGTTCGAGACCTTCAGCAGCATCCTGGCGTAGCTACTGGCCAGGGCGGCTACGGTCATGATTCCTACAATGCTGAAGGCCAAGAGCAAGTGAACGACGTAAACAGGAAGCCGGATCTTGTGGAGCTTGCCGTGGGCGCCGGGATAGAGGAGGAAGGTATAGAACTTCCTTTCCATTTCTCTCACCGCCTAGGATTTCTTTCGCGCCTTCGCATTGCGGCCGACTATCCCCCCGGGCCGCGACGAATGGGCTGGGGCCAGCGCCAACTCGTTTGTGTCGGGCAAATCCTATTTAGGAATGCAACATTTGTCAAGCAAATAAGCCAGGTCTATGAGCCCTCCATCCAGGCTTGGCCAACGGACGTCCATTCTTGGTCTGGCCGGACTATAAATGCCAGTTGGCTTTTGCCGGCGACCCTTGAATATGCATCAAGGGTTGGTTTGTATAGCGCTTGAACCGTTGACTCGGGAAGGATCTCCCCCTGGGCCCCTACTGCGTTGAGCGCCCAGCAGCGCCGCGGAGCCAGGGCGGCGACCAAGTCAGGCAGATCAAACTCGCGCAGCAGCCCGAAAACAAGCCAAGAGAGACGCAGGGAATACTCCTCGGATTCAACCACGGAGCGAAGAGTGGCGATGACCTGCTGGAGCAGAAGCGACCGTGGGCGATCATCCAGAACGGCACCCAGCAAGGCCACCAGCCCACCCCCGGCGACTCCCACAACGCTGATTCGAGAGCGATCGACTTCTGGTCGCGTTTCGAGGTAGTCCAGACAACGCAAGAAATCCCAGACCCGCTGGCCAAGCACTGCCTTGCCAAGCATCAGGCTGGCCCACGCATAGGCGTCTTTGATGTCCAGGTCTTCGTATCCGTAAAACAGCGGCCCTGCCGTGGGGAAGCGCGGAGCAGTGACGCCGAGCCCGCGCAGGTCGACGGCACAGAGGGCAAATCCGCGGTGCAATAGAGCGTCCAGCTCGTGGTTTTCTTCCACGACCGTGTCTTTTCCTCCCTCCGAAAGGTAGACAATTGCCGGGAACGGACCTGAGTGCGTGCCCGGTTTGACGAACCAGCCGGGCACTCGAACTTGGGGCTCTGAGCGAAACTCGAATTCTTCGATGGTCAAGCCTTGCCGCGCAATCGTGGAGAGAGCCAGAGGTTCCAGAGGGGTTTGCTCCGCCGGAAGGGCCAGCAGGCTCCGCAGCTTTTGCTGGCAGCGCTCGCGCAGGGCTGCCGTGCTGAGGGACGTATCGCGCAGGGGGGAGGCCACAACTGCGTGCGCCCGGTCGATGTTCAGTTGCACCAGCGAACGCCCGCCCAGCGAAGTCAGCACTTCGCTCGTGCTCGTGCAGTTCAAGGACGCGGGAGGTGAGGTCTCGAACTCTGCTTCGTCTGCGCCAGGGTCTTTGCGGCTCAGCCACCGGTTGAACCATTCGTAAGTAGCGCGGCGGGTAGGGAAGTCAAAATCGTGGGGGAGGGGTGAAGCGAATAACTCGACCCGCTCCTGGGCTCCCAGAATGGTGTATAGGCCCTTCAGTTCGTCGAAGATTTCCTTGGTGCCGCTCTCATAGAGGGGCGAGTAAGTGGTCCCAGCGTCTTGCGGCGTGTAGCAAACAAGCAGGGGGTTGGGAGCAAAGGCTGCCAGTAGGTCGCCACGATCGAGGCCCTGGGCCAGACCGCCGATCAAGTTCTGCTCGGCGTCGGCTATCGCCCCCGGAGGACTGAAGTCAGGGCCAGCGAGATTCTCCGAATTTCCCTGGACTTCCACTGCCGCCCGAATCCGGGGTTCCAGGGCGCAGAGGTACATGGTCATCGTGCCGCCGCCGGAGTGGCCTGTGCAGCCGATGCGCTCCGGGTCTACCTCCCGCCGACTCAGCAGGTAATCCAGGGCGCGAATTGCGTCCCACACGCGGTACTGCGCGAAGGTCGCGCCCAGCAAGAGCAGCGGCCGCCCTGCCTGCGAGTGCTCCCCCGTAGGCCCGAAACGCGAGCGGCCGGTGCGCGGGTCGAGGTATTGATGCCTCTCGCCCTGGCCGAAGGGGTCGAAGGCAAGCACCACGTAGCCCTTGCGAGCAAGGGTTTGGAAAACGTATTGATAGTTCCGGTAGGCTTTTCCGTTCGGCGCGTGGCCGAGCGGTGCCAGGATGCCGGGGAAAGGCGGCTCGCCAACGCTGGGCACATAGAGGTGAGATGTGACATAGACTTGCGGCTGGCTCTCGAAGATGACCTTTTCAATCCGGTAGGTCTGGCGGTCGATTCTCCCCACCGTTCGCGCATTCAGGGGGGGCTTCTCAAGCGGGCCCCCAATCAGTTCCCACACCCTGGCGCGAATCATCTGCAGGCGCTCGCGCGCCTGAGCTGCGGCGTGGATAGAGGCCAGAGCGGCCTTGCGTCGGGCGCGAGCTTCGTTCACCTTTGCGGTAAGATAGAGTGGCCAGTCGTTCCAGTAGTCACGCTTCGCGACCGTGGGGGGCGAGGGCGGTGCTGCCGCCTCCGCCCGAGCCGGGACACGGGACCCGGCGAGCGGTAAAGTCAGACCCAAAGCATTAGCTTGCAGGAATCTCCGGCGCGAGAACATGGTGGGCCTCCAGCGTGTAAGTGATTAGGGGCGGGATTGTAGCGCAGCGTTTCTGCGTATGCACGCAAATCGACGAGGTGGCAACGTGTTTCGAGATGAACAGGAATTTGTTCGTTGGCTCCAGCGGCAAACGCCGCGTGCACACCCAAGCGTCAGGCTAGGCATTGGAGACGACGCGGCCCTGGTAGGGGTAGCTCCCGGGCACGAGCTGATTCTTACCACCGACCTGTCCATCGAAGGCGTTCATTTCACCCGGGCTCTCCACCCCGCACGCTCGGTCGGGCACCGGGCATTGGCCCGTTCATTGAGTGACATCGCCGCAATGGGCGGGACGCCGCGCTTTGCCCTTGTCTCGCTCGCCATCTCAAAGCGGACGACCCGTGCCTGGGTCCAGGAGTTCTATGGCGGGATTCGGGCGCTGGCCCGGCAGTTCGGTGTGGCGTTGATTGGCGGAGACACGGCGGTCGTGCCAGGCGGGACGACGATCGACGTTGTCGCGGTGGGCGAGGTTGAGCGGGGAAGAGCACTCCTCCGCTCGGGGGCGCGGCCTGGCGACCAGGTGTTTGCTAGCGGCAGGCTGGGACTTTCAGCGCTGGGCCTGCGGTTGATGAAATCCCGTACAGGCCGCGGAGAGCCGGCTGGGCAATGTGCGGCGATTAAGGTCCATCTCTTCCCTGAACCCCAGTGCGCGCTGGGCCGCTACCTCTCCGAGAAGCGCCTGGCGTCAGCACTCATTGACATCAGCGACGGACTTTCGACGGACCTCGGGCATCTGGTGGAGGCCAGCGGGGTGGGAGCGCGCCTCTGGGAGCAGCTGATTCCGCGGCCCAAGGTTCAAGGGTCGCGCCAGCTTCCCGGCGTAGATATGCTGCAACTGGCGCTGCACGGAGGCGAAGACTACCAACTGCTTTTTTCCGTACCACCCCACAAGGTTTCCTTGCTGCCCCGAAAGTTTCGGGGTGCTCCCCTCCGCAGGATCGGCGAGATTCGCGCCGCAAAGGGACTGTTTCTGGTTCGAGCCGACGGAAAGGAAGAAGCCCTACACCCGGCTGGCTACGACCATTTCCGCAACTGGGCGGCCCGGATCGGATCACGACGCACCGGACCGTGAGGGCCCAACCCAGGAATGGGTCTAACCCGCCCACTGGCGGGCTTGGTGGTGCAACAGCGGCTTGGCGGGAACTCTACCCAGGCTTTGTTATCGGCTTTGATTCACCGGGCGAGCCAGACGGCTTGCCTGGGGCCGGAGGACTCTTTTTTGCGGGCGCCGTAGCAGGGGATTGCGAAGGAGGCTGCGCGCTGCCTGGGGCGCTGGAAGCAGGCGTGGGTGCTGGTTCGGGGCGGCTCTCACGCGGCGTCGCTGGCGACGAAGGGCCGCGCGTCGGAAGCACGCCCGGTGACTGAGAATCTGCCGGCGTGGCACCGGCGCGCTCCGCTAGCAAGCGTTCCGCCCCCGCGCTGGCCAGGATTTCCTTCACCTGCTCGGGGTCCTTAAGAAGCGGGGAGTGAGGGAAATCCTCGACGGGCTGGTCTATCAACGCCTCTCCCATAAACTCCATCCAGATAGGCAGGGCCACGCGCGCGCCTTCCTCTTTGGGGCCAAGCTCGCGGTGGTCGTCGTAGCCCACCCAGACGCCGCAAGTGAGCGACGGGGAGAAGCCGATAAACCAGCCGTCGGCGAAATCGTTGCTGGTCCCGGTCTTGCCGGCCAGGGGTCGTTTGAGGGCCTGGGCGCGCGTACCCGTCCCCGAATTAATTACCTCGCGCAGCATGGACAGCTCGAGCCGTGCGATGGGAGCGGGGAGTACGTCTGTAACCTCGGGCGGGAAATCGTCGATGACGCGTCCGTCGTAGTTGGTCACGCGCTCAATCATGCGCGGCGAAATGTGCACACCGTCGTCGGGAAAGGTCGTGAAGGCGGAGGTGTGCTCCAGCAAGGTCAAATCCGAAGCTCCGAGGGCAAGGGGAAGATTGGGGACCAGCCGCGAGGTGAGCCCGAACTTGCGACAGAGCTTGATTACCTTGTCGACCCCCACCCGGGCCAGCAGTCGCACGGCAGGGACATTGCGTGACTCCGCCAGGGCGTGCAGCAGGGTGATGGTGCCCTCGAACTTCTCGTCGTAGTTGTGGGGGGACCATACCCCGGAGGCGGAAGGGAAGCTCAGCGGAGCATCGACAATGGTGTCAAAGGGGCTGGCGCCTTCCAGCAAGGCGGCAGCGTAAACATAAGGCTTGAACGACGAACCCGCCTGACGCGCGGCCTGGCGTGCCCGATTGAACTTGCTCTCCTCGAAGTCGTACCCGCCTACCATGGCCTTGATGGCCCCGCTAGAGTTCTCGATAGCCACCAACGCTCCCTGGACGGCGGGGCGCTGGTCCAGGGTGACACGGAGCGTTTGCCCCTTGACCTCTTTAACCAGGAAGAGATCAACATCACCCCGGGCGAATACATCGGCGGGAGAGGATTTTCCCGTCCAGGCAAAGTCCGGCTTGGTCACCCGCGCGGCCAGTTCTCCGCAGCGCACCAGGACGTACTCTGACTTCACCTCCAGGACAAGACCGTGGAGCAGGCTGCCGGGCTGAAGGGGCTTCTTCCAATCGGGGTGACTGTAAGTCTCGAGGGTGGCGAGCAAGCCGTCAGGGAGGGTGGGTGGATTCTTGAGGATGTTTTCGACCGGGCCGCGCCAACCGTGGCGTTTGTCGAAGGCCTGCAGCCCATTGCGCAGGGCTTGTTCCGCGCGGCGCTGCAAGCGAACGTTGAGCGTCGTGTAAACCCGCAAGCCTTTTTCCTGAACGACCTCCGTCCCGTATTTCTTTTCCAGGAACAGCCGGACATCCTCCACGAAGTAGGGCGCGATGTTGTTGGTCCACCGCTGAATATTCAAGTTCAACGGCGTGGCGCGGGCCTGG
>JALHUF010000685.1 GCA_022866195.1 Terriglobia bacterium | reverse complement strand
TGCGCCGGCAGGCTGGCTGCGGCCAGCAGATTAATGACTGCCATCGCAAATCCCACGGGTGACTTGTTCATCGCCGTCTCCTTCTTGCCTGTCAGGTCAACACCGCGGCGGCGCTGGGAATCTGGGATCCTGCTGGCACCCCGCGCTCGTCTCGCCCCGGCCATACTCCCAAGCGCTCGCCAACCGCAGGTGCAAGCGCGAGGGCAAGAGTGACCCGGACTCTTAGCGCCGCGAGCAAAGATCCGCGAGCGAAGTGTGGTCCATAATGCGGGCCGCGGCGTTGCGTACATCCAGGAAAAGGCGATAAATCGCCCGGTGTTTCTTGTCCCGCGCCACCAGCCGACGGAGCAACTCGGCGTCGCCGAAAGGAGCCAGCGGGCCGTCAATGGTGCGCACGATCTCGCCCAGGAAAATCTGCCGGGGGGAGCGCCGCAACCGGTACCCGCCTCTGGCGCCACGCTCGCTGTCCACCAGGCGCGCGCGCTTCAGTTCGAGCAGGATGAGTTCCAGGAACTTCTCCGGGATGTCCTCTCCTGCGGCGATTTCGTGAATCTTGATCACGCGCCTCGGGTAGTTTTTGCCGAGCACCATCATGGCTTTCAGTGCGTAGAGCCCTTTTTTCGATATGCGCATGGCGATTCACCCAATAGTCTATGGATTTGATAGACTAACTCGACAAGGAGACGCCTGTCAAGCACTTCTGGGTCAGGGCCCGCTCAGGGATCTTCTGGAGCTGGCTTGAAGGGTGGGGGGTTGCCGGCGGGGCTTGGACCAGGGGGCGCGCACCGGAGGGACGCACCGCCGGAGGGCCAACGCCGGCGAGAATAGGGCGGGACCGCCCGCGCGGCGGGGCAGGCCTATTCGCGGAAGGTCCACCTCAATTTGACCGCCAGGAATTCGCTATCCGGTCTCAGGGTCAGGTCGGGGCGGTTGAGCAGGTGCTCCCACCCCCGGTTCCAGACGAGGAACAGGTCACGACCCGGCTTGATGGTCCAGCGCAGGCGAGTGTTGGCGCCGATATTCTGGGATTCCGTATCGTACTGAATGAAGCTGGTAAGCACGACATTGGGCCCCCAGGCGCGGGAGAACTCCAGTTGCCAAAGTCGCTGGACGAAATTTCCTTCCCGCAGCCGAGTGAAATTGTTCGTCGCTTCCAGCCCCACTTGCCACGCGCCTTTGGGCGACGTCCAATTGACGCGGTTCAGCCACTGCAGCAGGTGGCCGCTGTAAAAAGTCCCAAAACCGTTTTCGGTCTCAAACCGCCAGCGACGATGATGGCTTGTCTGGGCGGCGAAGCGCCAGCGATTGATGCGGTAAGGGCCGGGAGGAATGAACAGTCCTTGCACGATCTCAAAGGGCGCGGGAAGAAGTTCGTACTGGGGCTCCCAGGTGAAGGCCAGGAGCTCGCCGGAATCGAGTTCAATCTCCAGGGGAGTAAAGGTGTACTTCCAGGACTCGTTGGTACCCCGCGAGTTGTCTACTCGTGCATAGTAGTTGCGGAGAAAGTACTGCCGGATCCACCCGAAGGAGCCCGTCTTAGCGGGGCGAGGCTTGTAAGAACACCCGCCTTGATACTGGCGGGTACCGGGACGAGGCAGAAATCCCAGTGCGGGATCCAATGCTTCGCCAAACTCGTTGATAGTCGTGTAGCAGTCTACCAGGTCATTTGGATAATCGATCTTGAATCCCCACCCGGCGCGCTGGCCTTGCGGGATGTCCCCCGCGCTGAAGGCTGTCCATCCGCCAATCAAGAGGTTCTTGTTGTCCCGAAACGTTGACGTTCGCCAGACGGCGTCGAATCCGACCAGGGTGTTCTGTCTCAGCCCCGCCGGGTCACCGTGGGTGAGAATCGTTCCGACGCGAAACTTATTGGTGAGATCGTAGGAGACGCGGCCCGCAAAGAGATTGGTCCCTGGTGCCAGCGTGGTCTCTCGAGTCTGGACGTCGAGGATGCCCAGGTTCCACCGGCCCACGCGTCCGTTCAGCTTTACGCCGCCGTTAATGGGAATCTGCTGTCCTTCCAAAAGGCCGACCCGACGAGTGAAAAAGGGGATGAAGGCCTCACCCAAACCGAGGCCAAACTCGAACTGATTGGCGCCTTCCAGGAAGAAGG
>JALHUF010000684.1 GCA_022866195.1 Terriglobia bacterium | reverse complement strand
GTTCTCTGCCCGGGGGTGGCGGCCATGCGACGCACCAACTGCTCGAGGGTGCGGAGAGCCATCTCGGTTTCCGCCTGGAAGGCGTTCAGTGCGGTCATAGCCTCCGACTCGGCCATCTGCTGTGCCGAGGCACGCGCCCCCGCTTCCGCCCGCGCGTCGCGGCCTTCGAAGAAGCAGTGGTAAGCCTCTTCTGTGGCGACTTCCAGGGCGGTCGGATCCCTACGATCCACAATCAGGTACGCCTGGTAATCGGATATCTCCGGGCAGACGCCCTCGCGCCGGAGGGCAAGCGGCCGAGGAAGAATCTGCAAGAGCGTTGCGTGCAGCTTGGCGCGGTCGTCGGTGAAGTCGAGCATGTGCACGCCCGAGGAGGTGAAAATTCCCACTCGGTCCCCGGGCTGGAGGGCGCTGGCCAGGTAGCGTTCGGCAGCCTCGCGAGTTCGCGCCACATCCTCGAAGGGCATGTGGATGTCGTCAAAGAACAGGCCCAGGTAGCGTTTGGGGGTCGAAGCTGCCAACGTCGTCTCGGGTTCTGCTTCGGACTCGGCTTCGTCTTCGGCAGGCGTGGTGAAGTGCTGCAGTTTCGCCGCGGGGACTTCGAGGGCGAAGTGGCTGAGGGTTTGCGGCTTGCCGTTGTCCAAGAGGCGGAAGTCCTCCTTGCGGAGGTCGCCGAGGGGCCGTCCGCGCGCGTCGCGAACCACCACGCGCACCAGCACTACGTTGCGCTCGACTTGCACCTTGAAGGTGGTGTCATTCTCGCGGGTAGTGAGTTCAGGGGCACGCGCTTCCTGGGCCGGGGCGGGAAGGCTGGCGAGGGCTCCCAGCAGCGCGGCGGCCAGGAGCGAGAGACGAATTGTAGCCAGAGCGTCTGAGCGCATGATGCACCCTGGCGCGCCCATTTTGGCAGACCCGGTTGGCAATGGAGGAAGTTCCGCCGTCAAGCTCCCTTCACGAGAAACTTCAGGCCATAGGTGCGCGAGTAGTATCCCGCCCACGCCGCGCCTTGTCAAGGTCGCGCGGCGCACGCTCGCGCCTTGATTTGACGCGCGCAATCTGCAATCCTGCACCTCGAGCTGTCGGCACTCAGTTGTCAGCCATCAGCAAGCGGGACGAAAGTCAAGGAGCTTGGTTGGGGCGTTGTGCCTTGTGGAATCCGTCGGCTGACGGACTGCTCTCTTTGCTGAAAGCTGACGGCTGATAGGTGAGAGCTTCCTTTGAAGTGAGGAAATCCCATGGCCTATCGAGACTTGCGCGAATTTGTAGGACGGCTGGAACACGAAGGCGAACTGAAGCGCATTGCCGTCGAAGTGGACGTGGATCTGGAGATCACCGAGATTACGGACCGCGTCTCGAAGGCGGGCGGTCCAGCACTACTTTTTGAGAAGCCGCGCTCGGCGAAAGACGGCGTGGCTTACTCGATGCCGGTACTCATCAATGCACTGGGCTCAAAGAGGAGAATGGAGCTGGCGTTGGGAGTAGGGTCGCTGGAGGATGTGGCGCGGCGCATCGAAGAGCTGCTGGAGTTGAAGCCGCCCGAAGGATTCCTCGACAAGGTCAAGCTGCTTCCCCTGATTTCCGAGCTTGGGTCGTTCTTCCCCAAAGTGGTGAAAGGCGGCCCAGCCAGGGAAGTGATCGAGAAGGACAATTTGTCCCTCGCCCGCTTCCCCATCATGAAGTGCTGGCCGCAGGACGGTGGCCGCTTCATCACCTTCCCCATGGTCATCACGCGCAGCCCCAAGACCGGCCGGCGCAACGTGGGCTGCTACCGCCTGCAGGTCTATGACGAACGCACCACAGGCATGCACTGGCAAATCCACAAGGGCGGCGCTGAACATTTCCGCTGGGTCGAGCGCCTGCGCGCGCCAGGCGAAGCCCGGCAGGGCAAGCGCGGCCGCATGGATTTGGCAGTGGCCATCGGCGCGGACCCCGTTACGATGCTGGCGGGCGTCTTGCCCTT
>JALHUF010000683.1 GCA_022866195.1 Terriglobia bacterium | reverse complement strand
TCAGTCGTTATCGCTTGGTGCGGCCGTTCATGCGCCGTGTGCTGGAAAATGTTGACCTAATCTGCGCCCAATCTGCGAGAGAAGCGGAACGGTTTCGGTCCTTGGGGGCCGAAACCGAGCGCGTCGCGGTGACGGGAAACCTGAAGTTCGACGCTACGCCCCCCGAAGCCGGGGAACTCACCGCGCGCCTGGAAAAAGCGCTGCAACTTGCGCCGCGCAGCCCGGTGATCGTGGCGGCAAGCACCATGCCGGGCGAGGAGACGTTGTTGCTCAGCGCGTGGGCCGAGATTCGCCGCGTTCATCCCCAGGCGCTGTTGATTCTTGCTCCCCGGCATCCGGCCCGTTTTGAGGCAGTGGCCCAGCTCCTGGCCCGGGAGAGACGAGACTTCGTCCGACGAACAGCCCTGGAAGAAAACGAACAGAAGCTAGCCTCCCAGATTTCTTCAGCCGCGATTCTATTGCTCGACACCATTGGAGAGCTGGCCGGGATCTTCAAAGTGGGAGATGCGATCTTTGTGGGTGGCAGCCTTGTTCCTACGGGCGGCCACAACTTGCTCGAACCAGCGTTCTGGGCCAAGCCCATCGTGTTTGGGCCGCACATGGAGAATTTCCAGGATATTGCGCAACTCTTCGTGCAGGCCGGTGCAGCGCTGCAAGTTCCCGACCTTCAGTCGCTCAGCCGGACGATTCTGACGCTGCTCGCTGACGCTGCGCGCCGCCAGCAGCTAGGTCTGGTGGCAAAGCAACTTCTCGAGCAGGGGTCTGGCGCCACTGAGCGTGTGCTGGGACAGCTGAAGGAATGGTTGGACGAAGGCACTCCAACTCGCGCCTGATCGTAAGGAGCACGTCACAGTGAACCGCCTCTTCACGCCGCTGGCCCTGGGGTTCAGAGTGGGAGTCGCGTTCCGCCGCACCGCGTACCGCCGCGGCTGGTTCAAAACTCATCGGCTGAACCGCCCCGTCGTGAGCGTCGGAAACCTGACGGCCGGGGGGGCCGGAAAGACTCCCCTGGTAATGTACATCGCCGAACGGCTGTTGAATCGCGGCTGGAACCCTGTCATCCTCACGCGAGGCTATGGCCGCCGCCGCGGCGCCGACATCATCTCACTCGCGCCCGGATCCGGACGCAGGGTTGACGCCCGCGAAGTGGGCGATGAGCCCGCCTTGCTTGCCCGGGCGCTGCCCAGGGTGCCCATTGTAGTCTGCGCGGATCGCCACCGAGCCGGGCAGGTGGCCGAAGAGAGCTTCCCGGTGGACGTTCACCTGCTCGACGACGGTTTTCAGCACTGGAGGCTGGCGCGCGATGTGGATGTGGTAGCTCTGGACGTCACCCAGGAGTTTTCCGACTGGGCCTTGTTACCTGCGGGACGCCTGCGCGAGCCTTGCGCCGCAGTCGCACGGGCTCACCTGGTGGTACTCACACGCACCGAACTCTGTGACCCGCTCACCCTTCACGACCGCGTGCATCGCCTCAACCCGCAGGCCAGGATTTTCCTGAGCACGACAAGTCTGCGCAACTTCGTCGATGTGCAAAGCGGGGGGCCCTTCGCCGTACAGGAGCTGCGCGGGCAGCCGCTCTGCGCCTTTTGTGGCATTGGCAACCCTTCGGCCTTCTTCGCGGACGTGCGCCGGTGGGGATTTTCGGTGGTGGCGGAAGTAGCTTTTCCTGACCACCACGTGTATAGCGTAGAGGAGCTACGCCGCCTGACGCACCGCGCCCGCCGGGCGGGCGCGGTGGCATTGCTAACAACGGAAAAGGATGCCTTGAATCTGCCGCCAGCTTGGGACTCGGAGATTCCTGTGACAGCCTGCGTGATTCAGACCGAGCTCCGCGAGGCGGAGGCTTTCGAAGCGGCGCTGCTGGCGCGGTTGGAAACTGTGAGGGTAGGAAAATGATTTGGCGGGGAAGCACGCTGACCAATCCCCAGAAAATCCTGGTGCGCGCCACCAATTGGATTGGCGATGGGGTGATGTCGCTGTCCGCGCTCGCGGCCCTCCGGGCGCGCTTCCCCGCCGCCGAAATTGTCCTGGTGGCCAAGCCCTGGGTGAGCGAACTCTACTGGCACCTGCCCGCCGTGAGCCGCCAGATTGTTTATAACCCGGCGGGTGAGCACGAGGGTCCCCAGGGATTCTGGAAGCTCATCCGAGCGCTGCGGGCCGAGCGGTTTGATGCCGCTATTCTCTTCCAGAACGCGTTTCATGCCGCCTGGATGGCGTGGTGTGCGGGGATCCCGGTGCGCGTGGGCTACGCGCGCGACGGGCGGAGCAGCCTGCTGACGGACGCCGTCGCGGTCCCCTCTCCGGCCGCCTACGGCCATCAGGCGTATTACTACTTGCACCAGTTATTTCGCGCCGGTCTGATCGCGAAGCCTCAGCCAGTCGCAGAAATTCGCCTGGTCCTGGCGGACTCCGAAAAGAATTGGGCCGCCAAGCACCTGCAAAAGTTGGGGCTTCAGGGGCCACGGTTTCTTGTGGGGCTGAACCCGGGGGCGTTTTTTGGTCCGGCCAAACGCTGGCTGCTTCACCGCTATGCACTGCTGGCGGATCGCCTGGTTGGTGCACTCCACGCTGATGTGCTAATCTTCGGCTCCCCTGCTGAAAGGCCGCTGGCCGAGGAGATCGCTCGGGCAATGAAGCACACGCCGGTGATCCTGGCGGGTGGGACCAGCTTGCGGCAGTTGATGGCCCTCCTGGCACAGTGCCACCTGGTGGTGAGCAACGATTCCGGTCCTATGCACTTGGCGGCGGCGCTGGGTCTGCCTGTGCTGGCCATCTTTGGGTCAACTGATGAACGCGCCACAGGGCCGGTGGGCTCGCGCGCGCGGGTGATCCGGCACCCGGTGGCGTGTAGCCCTTGCGGCTTGCGCGAGTGCCCGATTGATTTACGCTGCATGAAAGGTGTTACGGTAGAGGACGTGTCCAAGAGTTCCGTCCGCCTGGTCGAGGAGCCTGGAATCACGCATGAGCGCCCGGCATAAAAAGGCAGCGTCAGAGGGCGGCCCGCAGTCCGCGCCCGCGCCCCTGGGCCGCGGCGTTCCCGCCGTGTTCCTGGACCGCGATGGCACTGTTTCCGAAGAGGTCGGCTACATCAACCATATCAGTCGCCTTCAGGTCTATCCCTGGTCGGCGGAGGCCATCCGCAAGCTTAACCAGGCGGAGCACCGGGTGATTATGGTCACCAACCAGTCAGGCGTGGCCCGGGGGTACTTCACTGAAGAACTGGTGAATGCGGTGCATCAGAAAATCACCTCCGAGCTTGCCGCTCACGGCGCCAGGCTGGACGCCATGTACTATTGTCCTCACCATCCGAATGGCAAGCTCAAGGCCTACCGCATCGACTGTCAATGCCGCAAACCCCTGACCGGCATGGTGGAAGCGGCCGCCAGAAAGTTCCACATCGACTTGGCGCGCTCTTATGTGGTCGGCGACAGCTATCGTGATATGCAATTAGGTTTCAACGCTGGAACCCGGACGATCCTGGTGATGACGGGATACGGACGAGGGGAGTACGAGCATCACCGTCAGGGCTGGCCGCGGATGCCCGACCGGATCGCCGAGAATCTGTTGGAGGCCGCGGAGATTATTCTGGGAGAAACCGGGCGCGCCGGTGCCGCCGCTCCCGGAGACTCCCTGACGTCGCAGCCCTTATGAAGATCACCACCGCCGAGCGTTCTGCCTTGCTTTCCATTCTGGAGCAGTTTTCCCGCCAGCGCCTCGTGTTGCTGGGCGACCTTGTTGCCGACGAATATGTTCATGGCGAAATCGCCCGCGTCTCCCGCGAAGCTCCGGTATTGATCCTGAAGCAGCGGGAGAAGGAGATTCTGCCGGGAGGCGGGGCTAACGCCGCCAATAATCTGGCGGAGCTGGGTGCACAGGTCATACCTGTGGGACTGTTAGGCAACGACGAGGCGGGGGAAGCGCTGCTTCGGTATTTCCAGCGCAAAGAGGTAACTACGCGAAACATCCTGCGCTGGCGGGATTATGTAACCCCAACGAAGTCGCGCATCCTCGGCGGACTTGCTCACTGGCAGCGCCAGCAAATCGTGCGCGTGGACCGCGAGCCCTCCCAGCCCGTGCCGCGGCGAGTGCGGCGGCGATTGAGCGAGAAGGCAGCATCGTTATTGCGCGGAGCCTCAGCCCTGCTGATCTCCGATTACGGCTACGGTTCGACCGATGCGCAAGAGGTGGCATTCCTGCGGGGCCGCGCCGGGCGCGGCGCGCTGCCCATCACCGTTGACTCTCGCTTCGACCTCCGGAGCTACGCGCACGTGACTGCCGCCACACCCAATGAACCCGAGCTCGAGGAGGCGTTCCAGCAGAAAATCGGGAACACCATCGAGCTCCTGCATAAGCTGGGAAGAAAGGTGTTGCGTCGCCAGTCGCTCGAAGCTCTGCTCGTCACCCGCGGCCGGGACGGCATGGTCCTCTTCCAGCCGCGCCGCACGCCGCGACACCTTCCCGTCTTCGGGTCTGACCAGGCGGTGGATGTGACCGGAGCCGGGGACACGGTGATTGCCGCCTTCACCCTGGCTCTGGCAGC
>JALHUF010000682.1 GCA_022866195.1 Terriglobia bacterium | reverse complement strand
GAGGGGTGGTTTAGGGCACTCGATGAGATGCTGAGCGGGGTGGTTGATTACTTTCACGGCGATCGCCAGCTCACCGGTCTCTTCATTCCGGTCGAGCAGGCCCGCCTGCGCGCGCCGATTCCACGCCCCGGCAAGATCATCTGCGTCGGCCGCAACTACGCGGAGCACGCACGCGAGCGTGGCGCGGAGCTTCCCGCGCAGCCGATTTTCTTTCTGAAATCGAACAACGCCATCTGCGGTCCAGGCGAGGCGATTGTCCTGCCGCCGAACTCGAGTCAGGTGGATTACGAGGCCGAGTTCGCCGTGGTCATCGGCCAAGGCGGGAAGCGGATTCCGGAAGAGAAGGCTTACGAGCACATTGCCGGTTACACGATTCTGAACGACGTCAGCGCGCGCGATATGCAGGCCCAGGACAAGCAGTGGTTTCGCGGTAAGAGCTGCGACACCTTCGCGCCCACGGGACCGTGGATCGTCACCCGCGATGAAATCCCCGACCCGCACAACTTGCGCGTCTCGCTCACGCTCAACGGCCAGACCATGCAGGACTCAAACACCAGCTACATGATCTTCAAGGTGCCCTATTTGGTCAGCTACCTCTCGCAATCGCTCACCTTGGAACCGGGCGACTTGATTTCTACCGGCACACCTGAGGGCGTGGGGGCGCACCGCACGCCCCCGGTTTTCCTCCGGCCGGGCGATACGGTGAGCATTACGGTGGAGAGGATTGGAACCCTCACAAATCCGATCGTGGGGCCATAGCGGCTGAGCCGGGCGTGCGTCCTTGCTGCTCCGGCAGGGAGCGAGCGGTGCAGGAGAGGTCCTGTCCCATACCCACCGCGTCGCCACGCGAGACCCAGCGAAAGGGAAAAACCATGATTCACCTTGGACTGAAGGACAAAGTCGTTGTGGTCACCGGCGGGAACAATCCGCTAGGCATTGGCGCGGCCATCGAATGCCCTTGTAGTCAACGGGATGCATGGCTCCTGGGGGATTCACGCCACCGCGGTGATTGACGGCCTGCGGGAGTTTCTGCTACAAATCCTAAATGGGCACCGCTGGTCGCATCAACCGAGTACGGGAAGTCCTTGCCGCCGCGCGGCTGGAGCACGTCCGCTATGCCATCCGCGACATCGCTGTGCTGGCCGAGCAACTGGCGTGCGAGGGCAAGCCGTTCCTGCCGCTCAACATCGGGGATCCGCTCCTGTTCGACTTTCAGACTCCGCCGCATCTGATCGAAGCGGTCACCAAGGCCATGCGCGATGGCAAGAACGGCTACGCGCCTTCGCTGGGCATTGACGAAGCCCTGGAAGCGGTGCGCGCTGAGGCCGAGCGCAATGGCATCCGCGACATCCAGGGTGTCTTCATCACGCAGGGCGTGAGCGAGGCGGTGGAGGTAGGATTCGCGGCGCTTTTGAACCCGGGCGAAAACGTGGTGACGCCCTGTCCGGAGTACCCGCTCTATTCTCTGGTGCTGGCGCAATTGGGAGCGCAGCCGAACAGCTATCGGCTCAGCGAGGAGTCCGGGTGGGAGCCCGACCTCGAACACCTGGCGTCGCGAATCTTCACCGGCACGCGCGCCATCATCGTGGGCAATCCCAACAATCCGACAGGGGCGGTCTATTCCCGGCGGACCTTGGAAGCGATTGCGGAGCTCGCCCGGCAGCACAACCTGGTGATCTTTGCCGATGAGATTTATAGCAAGCTGGCGCTCGACGGCGAGCCGCCGGTTTCGATCGCCGCGCTGGCGCCCGACGTCCCCGTCGTGACCATGAATGGGCTCTCCAAAGCCTACATGGTGCCCGGCTGGCGGTTGGGCTGGGCGGTGGTGAGCGGCAGGGGAGTGGAGCTGAAGGCTTACGTCGAGTGGATGCAGAAACTGCTGCGCGCGCGCCTCTCCGCCAATCATCCGGAGCAGTACGCCGTGCGTCCGGCACTCGAAGGGCCGCAAGACCATCTGCAGGAGGTGCTGGCCAAATTGCGCCGGCGCCGCGACCTGACCATGAAGTGGTGCCACGCGATTCCGCGCCTGAGCTGCGTGGCCCCGCGCGGCGGCTTCTATGCTTTCCCGCAACTCGATATTCCGGGAAGCGACGAAGACTTTGTGAAGCAACTGCTCATCGAAAAGCAGATCCTCGTGGTGCATGGCAGCGGTTTTTGCCAGGCCCCGGGGGCCCAGCACATCCGCATCGTCTTTCTGCCGGACGAAGCGACGCTGGAGCGTGCCTATACGGGCATCGCTGCGTTTATGCGGGAGCACTATTCCTGAGGCCTTGCGCCACCTTCGCCATGGCTGATTTCCCCGTTTGGACAACGCTAGTCCTGGGCTTTGTGCTGGGTTTGCGGCACGCCTTGGACGCCGACCATCTCGCCGCCGTCTCCACGTTCGTCACCGAGGAGCGGAATCTGCTGCGCTCCTCGCTCATCGGGGTCTCATGGGGGATGGGCCACACGGCGGCCCTCCTGGTCTTTGGATTGGGGGTGGCGGCTTTCCGGTTCGCCCTGACGCCGCGCTTCTCGCAGTTCTTGGAATTCGTGGTGGGCTGCATGCTGATTTTGCTGGGCGGAAACGTCCTGTTCAAGCTGGTCAAAGGTCGGGCACTGCACGCTCATTCGCACGTGCATGACGGCGCCACGCATGCTCACCTCCATATGCACGCGAGCGAAACAGGGCACGACCACCAGCACCAGCACCGCACCCTGCGGCTGCGCGGAAGGCCGTTTGTGGTGGGTGTGGTGCATGGCCTGGCGGGAACCGCGGCATTGATGATGCTTGTGGTGGGCGCGCTCCCGTCGTTACTCCTGGCCGCCGGCTACATCCTGATTTTCGGCGTGGGCTCGATTGGTGGCATGACCGTAATGAGCCTGCTCATGACGGTGCCCCTGGCGCTGGCCGCGCGGCGTTTGGCGCTGATGGGGCGTCTGATTCGCCTGGGCGCGGGACTGTTCAGCCTGGGCTTCGGCGTCTATCTCACTTGGGATGTGGGACTCATCCAATCGCTGCTGCGGTGAGGGGGGATCGCGATGCGTGGCCGAATCTGGGAATCCCATGATACGGCGGGGCCGGAAGACTGGCCCGCCCAGTTCTGCCCGGTTTGCTCTGAACGGCTGGAGTCGCGCCACGGCAAGATGCTGTGTCCGCGCTGCGGGTCCTTCCTGTCCTGTTCGGACTTCCCGTAGGTGTCCTTTCGCGCCGGGTCATCTCCCGCCGCGCGCCAGCAGCGGATTTACTTTCCCCTCGCGGCTGGGTACAATACACCATTCTCTGGAGGTCGCTTATGGCACTGAAAATCACGGAGAAAGACCTGGCAGGCATCACTGTCCTGGTATTGCTTGGACGCGTAACCCTCGGAGAGGAAAGCAACCAGTTGCGCAGCCTGATCAAGGACATCCTGGCCAAGGGCAAGACGCGCCTGGTGCTGGATCTGGCCGAGGTGAGCTATATCGACAGCGCCGGCCTGGGGACGCTGGTGGCCGGCTACACGACGGCGCGCAATCTGGGCGCCACCATGAAGCTGGCAAATCTCACCAAGAAATTCCACGAGCAATTGAACATCACCAAGCTCGTGACGGTCTTCGAGGTTTACGGCAGCGTGGAAGAGGCCGCAAAGTCCTTTGCCCCCGCCGTCTGAGACTTCCGCGCGCCTGTAGCGGCGGTCTATGACCGCCGTCCTTGGTCGTCGACAGCGTCGGCGCTCATAGAGCGCCGCTAGAGCGCGTCTGGACCATCCAGCCAACAAATCGTGAGTCCCGAAAGCAGCTTGGGATAGAAGTCCGTGGACTTCTGCGGGAGGGGTTGACCCGCAAGCGCGTTCTGCCAGACTACATCGACGGGTGTGGGATTCATCAGGAAGGAAAGTTGGGCGTGGCCGTTCTCCACCTGCCCGATGGCCGCGTCAAATTGGCGGACGTAGCGCAGATTCCTCTCTTCGCGTACGGCTTCGCGGTCGATGCCGAGTATCTCCGCCAGCAGCAGCCGGTGCAGGATGACCACGTCCAGGCGACGCAGGCTGGGGGAAACATCCGGCAGCCGGCTTGCGAGGTCAAGGTCTTTCCGCAGGCGCAGCAGCCCCAGGTTGCCGGGGCCGGCATAGACTCCCAAGGTCGGAGACTGGCGGCCAGCCGCAGCTAACCGTGTGAGAAAAAAGCCTGCCCAGTCGGCCACGGGGCCTTGGACCTCGACCTGCTCCCATTCGAACCACCTTTGGGCTGCGTAGGCGAACCCGGTCCAATCGAAGCCGCCAAGGCTGTGGACCACGCGATGCGTGGGCAGGATGGTCAGTCCCTCACTCTCCTTGCGGATGAACGTTGCCATGACGTACTCGGCCCGCGCGTCGTTGCTCCCTTGGGCGCGGCAGTAGTTGCGGTAAGCGAGGGCTGTTTCGTAGCGATGGTGGCCGTCGGCAATCACCAGTTTCTTGTCCTGCATCGCTTCCACGAGCTGCCCAATTCGAGAGGCGGCCGCCAGGCGCCACACCGAATGGATGCTGCCGTATTCATCTCTCACGGCCTCGAGGGGTTCGCCCTGTGTCGCTGGCTCGAGTGCCCGCTCGATGGCTCCCGCCGGGTCACTGTACAGCAGGAATATCTGGCCGAAGTGCGCACGCGTCACTTTGAGCAGCTCCAGGCGATCGGCCTTAGGAGCGGAGAGCGTTTCCTCGTGGCGGTGGACAACGCCTGCCGAATAGTCTTGCAGCCGGCACAAGGCGATGAATCCTCGGCGCTGTCTCTTCACGGGAGATGGCCCTGGGACGGTGTATTCCTGGTGGTAGGGATAGAGCGCGGGCGCCGGGTCGGGCGTCAGCACGCCCTCTTCGATCCAGTTGCGAAAGGCGCGAGCCGCGCGCGTGTAAACGTTGTCCTGAGGAGTATCCTGGGCAGTCTGGCGTCCGCGGATGATGCGCACGAGGTTGTAGGGATTCAGCCCGTAGTAACGCTCCTGCATTTCCGCGGTGATCTTGTCATAGGGCTGAGTCACCACGCGTTCCAAGTCCCCGACTTTTGCCGGGTTATAACGAAGCGCTCGAAAGGGAACTATTTCGGCCATAGTTTTGGCAGAAGTTGGATTTGGCGCCGAAGCTCAAACTTATCACACAGGCAGTTAGGCGTCGAGTTCCAGAGGGGATAGGGGGTCAGAGCAGGCGGGCGCGCGCGCCGGATGACAACGGAGAACGGGCACATTTCACCTTCCTCCGACGGTCGGTTCCGCGAGCGGCAAGCGGGACTGCTCATGACGAGGCGGATTGTTTCAGGATAGAATAGCCCTTGGCGGGCAAAGCTGTCGCTCTCGCCCTTTGATTTCGAATCCTCAGGAAAGGTCCTGCCCATGGCTGAACTTCGGGTGAATCCTGTAACCCGCCTTTGGATTGTGACGGGCAAGCGTCCCGTCATGCCCGACGTGCAAGAGGCGGACGTTCTCTGTCCCTTTTGCCCAGGCAACGAACGGCTGACTCCCAAGGCGATCTGCGAAACTCGCGATGCCAGCGGCGCCTGGACCACGCGCGTGTTTCACGACCGCGCTCCGATTTTTCGAATCGAGACCCGACTGGACCCGCGCGCCGAGGGAGGGCGCCTCGCCCGACTCAGCCTCGGCTCGGCCATCGCGGGCGGGATCGTGGCGTCCGGCCGACGGCTGTACTTCGGGTCTGACGACGGCATCGTGCGGTGTGTCGAGACGGCAGTGAGTGCGCCCT
>JALHUF010000681.1 GCA_022866195.1 Terriglobia bacterium | reverse complement strand
GTACTGACCATCTCCGAACTCTTCTGTTTGTCGTTGCCATCCAGGATGTCCCTGACGCTCTTGAGTTCCGACCGTTCGTAGAACTTTTCATACAACTCCTTCATCCATTTTGCCTTCTCCAACCTAACGCTTCGACGATAAGTCCAGAGACCCCAGAAAGCCACGATGGGTGTCGCCGCAATCGCGAAAACCTCGAGAATGGGCCTTATGGCCGCGACAAATTTGATAAAGGTGTTCCAACACATCTGCAACTACTCACAGTCGTCCACGCCCCACTCGCGGACATCCACGAAGTGCCCGGCAACCGCTGCCGCGGCGGCCATTATGGGGCTGACCAAGTGAGTCCGCGCGCCCTTGCCCTGGCGTCCCTCGAAGTTGCGGTTGGAGGTGCTGGCGCTCCGTTCGCCGCTGGCGAGCACATCGGCGTTCATGCCGATGCACATGCTGCAGCCGGCGTCGCGCCACTCAAATCCCGCCTCGAGAAAGATCTTATCGAGCCCTTCCCGTTCCGCCTGCGCCTTGATGGTCATGGAGCCGGGGACGACGAGCGCGTGCTTGACCGTGGGGGCCACCTTCTTGCCTGCCACCACTCGCGCGGCCAAGCGCAGATCCTCCCAGCGCGAATTGGTGCAGGAGCCGATGAAAACGCAGTCCACGGGGATATCCACCAGGCGAGTTCCAGGCGTGAGGCCCATGTACTTGAGCGCGCGCTCGGCCGCCTCGCGCTCCACCGGGTTAGCGAAGGAACTGGGCTCAGGCACTCGCCCGGTCACGTCCGCGACCATCCCGGGATTCGTGCCCCAGGTGACCTGAGGTGCAATCTGCGCGGCGTCGAGTTCCAGCACGCGGTCAAAGGCTGCGCCCGGATCGCTCGCGACGGATTTCCAGTGTTCGACCGCCGTCTGAAAGTCCTTCCCGCGCGGGACGAACGGGCGTCCCTCAAGGTAAGCGAAGGTCGTCCGGTCCGGCGCCACCATTCCCGCCCGCGCCCCGCCTTCGATGGTCATGTTGCAGACCGTCATCCGGCCTTCCATGGAGAGCGCGCGGATGGCTTCGCCGGCATATTCACTGACGTGGCCGGTACCGCCGGCGATTCCAATCTTGCCGATGATGGCCAGAATCAAGTCCTTCGCCGTGACCCCACGCTGCCGCCGGCCCTCAAGGCGCACCTGCATCGTCCTGGACTTGAACTGAGAGAGGCACTGCGTGGCCAGGACGTGCTCGACCTCGCTGGTGCCGATACCGAAGGCGAGCGCGCCCACGGCCCCGTGCGTCGCGGTGTGGCTGTCGCCACAGACGATGGTCTGCCCGGGCTGGCTGATGCCCAGTTCCGGCCCGATGACGTGCACGATGCCTTGGTGGCGGCTGTGCATGTCGATCAGTAGGATGCCCGCTTCCCGGCAGTTGCGCTCCAGCACCGCGAATTGCGCCGCTGCTACCGTGTCCACCAGCGGGAGATGGCGGTCCTTGGTTGGCACCGAGTGGTCCATCACCGCGAAGCAGAGGTCTGGCCGGCGCACGCGGCGCCCGGCGGCCTTCAACCCGGCAAACGCCTGCGCGGAAGTCCCTTCGTGAATGAGATGCCGGTCGATGTAAATGACCGCGGGCTGGCCCGACTCCTCACTGACCACATGGGCCTCCCAGATTTTTCCGTACATGGTACGCAGCGGCATTTTCTTCAGTTCACCGATTCAGAATCTCCCGGGCGCCCTGCCAACGGGAGATTATACGCGACCGGACATGACGTTTCAAACCCGCGGCCTGGCCACACTCGGCGGGCCTTTCTCCGCAATTACGGTTTGCCTCAGTGCCGCGCGGGAGTAGAATCGCGTTTGCTTATGCCCCATAGGGTCCGGCGTGCGTACCCACGACGAGAATTCGTGCAGCGGGTGCTTGGTGCCTGCGGCGCTGTCGCCGGCTTGGGGACGGGAAAGGCGGGCGCGCGCGGGGAGGCTCGGATGAAAGCGCGAAAAATGCTTCGCTGGCAGGCGCATCCGGTGGGCAAGATGCCAGGCGGTTACCAGGTGGCGGTGGCTGATGTGAACGGCGATGGCCGGCCAGATATTCTGGCCCTCAGTACGGAAGAAAGCCTCGTCGAATGGTATGAGAACCCGAGCTTGAAGAGTCATCCCATCACGACCCTCACCCGGCAGTACGTCAACCTGGCGCCTTTGTTTGTGCCCATGTATCCCGCGCGGGGCTTGGTCCTGGCCAGCGATTTTGCTCTGGAGGACAGCACGCACGGGGGTAGCCTCTGGTGGGCCGCCGCTCCCCTGTTCGCGCCGGCCGCGGGCGGGACGGGAGACTCGGAGGCCGGGACATCGCCGTCGAGCGCGGAGGAATGGAAACTGACCTTGATTGGCAAGCTTCCGACCTCCCACCGCCTGCGCTGGGCTGACCTCGATGGCGACGGGCGGCTGGAGCTGGTTGCTGCGCCCCTGCTGGGCTATGGTGCGGAACCGCCGGATTACAGGGTTGGCGCGCCGCTCACCTGGTTCGAGCCGCCCGAGGTGCTGCTGCGGGGCCACGCGTCGGCCGCCAGCCTGAAGGACGGTGGGTGGGTCGGGCACCTCATCGATGAGTCGCTCACCGTGGTGCACGGCATCGCGGTGATTGACTGGGACGGTGATGGGCGCGACGAACTTCTGACCGCGAGTTTTGAGGGCGTTCACCTGTTTCACTCCACGGGGCGGGGCAGTGACCTCCGCTGGACCAAGACCCAACTCGCGACGGGCGACCAGGTCTCAAGGCCGCGGCGCGGCGCAAGTGAAGTCGCAGTGGGCCGAAGCGGGAACCGTCGCTTCCTGGCCACGATTGAGCCCTGGCACGGTGAGCAGGTGGTGGTCTACTGCGAAGGGAAGCAGGGCGAACTCTGGAGCCGCCACGTGATTGACGACACCTTCCGCGAGGGTCACGCCCTGGCCTGCGCTGACCTCGATGGTGACGGAAAGGATGAGATTGTGGCCGGATTTCGCGGCCCGGGAACAAGCCTCTACGTTTACTATGCAGCGGACTCGGCGGGCACGAAGTGGGAACGCCAGACCCTGGACACGGAAATGGCCGCCTCCTGCGCGGTGATGGCCGACATGAATGGGGACGGTCGGCCGGACGTCGTCGCGATCGGGGCATCCACCGGAAACGTCAAATGGTACGAGAACCTGGGGTAGGGTTTGTCCCGGAGGCGTGACGAGGTGAGGAAGCGCGGCGCCGTTAAGAGGCCCTGAGGGACCTCATTCCATCTCATCGAACCTGTCGAAGGAGTGCTTGGCCGGCTACGTCGTGGGCGCCCAGTAGCCGCGCTTGGCCCGCACGAGGAGGTTCTTCTCTCTTACCTCCACCTTGATTTCGCGGAACTTGCCATCGGCCGCCCTGTTGCTGGGCACGTAAGCCAGCAAGTAGTATTCGCGCCCGTCCGCCAAGGCCTGCCGCATTCCCTGCGCCAGGTCATTGGTGTTACGCACGAACACGCCCCCGGTGGCCGCGGCCAACTCCGCCAACGCGTCCTGGTTCTCGAGAGCCATAGTTTCCTTCTGCTGCTGTATTTCCGGCAGCAGCACAATAAGCCTTGTTATCTGAGGCTCCTCACTCGCATCGAAGCCGGCGCCCATGGGCGTATAGAGCCCGCGCGAATCGAGCGTATAGAACGTCACGTCGCGGGCTGTCGCCAGGCGAACGATCTCATGCATCTCCGGTCCCATGTAGTCGCCAGGATTCTTCAGCTGTACGCCCTGATCCCGGGAGTAGGCCGCCATGATGCCAAACAGGTCGCGCCCCGGACGGAGGTTGAAGCCGTCGGAAACGAAAACCAGGGTGCGCTTGCCCGGTTGTCGCGCCACCTGCTCCACCAGAGCGCGAAGGTCGCGCAGGAAGCTGCGCAACAGGGCCGTGCGCTCCTGCGCGGCGGCTCCCGCCCACATCTCAATTCTGGCCCACTTCCCCATGCAGACCTGATCGGTGCCGCCCGAGGTTCGGCTGGAGGGAAGCGCTGTGCCGGCGCAGGAACACCTCTGGCAGTAATCGGCCAGCATCGTCGTCAACTCGCGCTCCTGCTGGGCCAGGTTTGTACTTTCACTTTGCTGGATCGCCCGGGTAAGTCCCTTGCTGTTGATGGCGGCCAGTACCGCGGCAGGGTCACGCGTCAGATTCTGCACGATGAGCGGCCGCCGGCCCAGAGCCACGATGGCATATTGCGAATCGCTGCTTCGTTCTTGCTTGAAGAGGCTTTGGAGTGCAGACCGGACACTGGAAAAGTTCGTGAAGGCTGAGTTCAGCGTGTCCACGCACAGGAGATAAGTGCGACGAGGCGCAGGGTTCACCTCCACGGGAGGTTTGGGAGAGGGTAGAGCAGATGGCGGCCCCGCCGCTGCGGGCTCGGGCTGAAACAGTTGCGCGGCGCCTTCCGCCTCGGTGCTGAAGGCGACCACCCGCTGCGCCACGCCATCTTCCAGGACCTGGAAGTCTCTGGCTCTCAGGCCGGTTACATGGTGACCCTTCTTGTCGGTGACCACCACCGGCACCAGGACCTGCCTAACTTCAACCTTGATGGTCGCCGATGGAACTGCGGTTTGCTGCGCGGAGGCGATTGTTCCCCAGGCGAGGGAGAAGATTGCGGCGTGGAACATCCAGAATTGGCGCGCGCTTCGATGCACCCCGGTCACCTTATACGAACTCCAAAGTAACATCCTGGAGGGTTGAGGACAACCGCTCTCTCAGGGTGACTCAGCGGCGAAGGCTGATAGGCTCCGCCAGCGCGCCAGCGGTCAACTCCGACGCGCAACAGATTGCCAAGTATGTCGCAGCCCTGTCAATCGGAATCAAAGGCACGCGCCGACTTCAGACGTTTTGACTGCTCCCGGCTCTTGGGGAGGCTTCGGGGGAGCAAGCGAACGTAGCCAGTCTATTGCGGTTTGGTGGGCGGTGGGCTCTGCGGGTAACTGGCGGCCTCCGCGGAGGCTAAAGCTGCCAGGCGGGCTGCGGCGCGCCGTTGCCGGTATGCCTTAATGGCTCCCAGTGCCACCCAGTACGCCAGCACGGCAAAGAGAGTCGACACGAGGATGTTGCCCAGCAGGTACACCGGGACGGCGTGGAACAACCCCGACCACAGCTTGCCCTTGCGGAAGCTTTCCACAGTAATCCGCAGCCGGGCCGGAACCAGCAGGTTCCCAGCCAGGACGCTGAGGGAGACAAAGAAAGGGTTGAAGAACGGGTTCATAATGAGGGTGCCTAGAGCCGCCGAAGCACGATTCCACCTCACCCAAGTGGCGATCAGGACGGCCAGAATTACTCCCACACCAAAGGTGGGGAAGATGCCCAGGAAGACGCCGAGGCCGACCCCTTTGGCGATCTTATCCGGCTCATCGTTCTGCCGTACCAGGCGCAGATAGATGAACCTTCCCCAGCGGCGCACGCGCTCGCGCCACGGATGCCCCGACGTTTTCGCTCGCTTGCGTTTCATCGCTGAAGGGACGCGGTACCTTCGGAGTGCCGGCGCCCCTTAGTTCACCAACCTCCGCTTGGGGATATGGCTCAGTGGGTGCGGCCTGCACGGGCCTGCACCTCTCAACCGTCCCATCTCCATTGTGGCACGGGAACTTTTGGCAAGGGAAGCCCAGAATTGAAGATTCCTCCCTCCGGCTCTGCCCAGGCGCGAGCCGGGGGCGCCGTCTGGGCTCTGCGGGGCAACCCGTCAGCCTACTTCCCCGCGGCGCTGCCGCCGCTCAAAATCGTTGTCCGGCCAGGCAGCGCTTGATCAAATCCTCCAACGAGGGCCGGGGAATGAAGATGTGAATCCCCAGGCGAATGGAAAGCACCTTCCCTTCACTCACCCAGCGGTAAAAGGTAGCGCGCGAGATGTGTCCTCCCGTGCGGCGGCAGAGGACCCGCCAAGCGGTCTGTGGGGAGAGCATGGGCGGAGCCACGGGGGCGTTCGAGTCTGCTCGAGACGCCGGCGGCGCGGAGCCGGCTGCCCCCTGTTGCAGGACGTCCATTGTGATTACCTCAGGCTTGGCGTGAGAATCAACGCGCCCTGTCACACTTGCCGGCTCCCCTTGAAGGTCTGCGAGCCCTGCCTGCCGCAGGCAAGGCGGTGGCCAATGGTCCGGCGTTCCCGGGGTCGGCAGCGAAGGGCGCGGACGGAACTACGCCGGAGCAGTAATCCTTCTTGCAAACGCCGCGTGACTGCTCTAGGCTACCTCCTCCAGAAACTTCTCGCGGAGCGCTGCCAGCTGGCGG
>JALHUF010000680.1 GCA_022866195.1 Terriglobia bacterium | reverse complement strand
CGGCCCCGGTTCCCTCGCCAGGCGCAGGCCCACGACGGAGGAGGATGCCGACATGGCCTACGGCCGCCGGGTGGCGGGCGCGCTGGCGGGCTTCGACATCGGCCAGAGCGTGGCCGTGTCCGAACGCGCCTGCGTGGCGGTGGAAGCCATGGAAGGCACCGATGCCACCATCGAACGCGCCGCCACCCTGAGCAACGGACGGCGGCTGATCGTCGTCAAAGTAAGTAAGCCTCATCAGGACATGCGGTTCGACGTCCCGGTGGTGGGGCCAAAGACCATCCAGGTGATGAGGCGCGCGAATGCGAGCACGTTGGCCGTGGACGCGGGCAAGACGCTGTTGTTTGACCGCCAGCGGCTGCTCCAGGAGGCTGACGAATCCGGCATCGCCGTCGTGGGCGTCAAAGACTGACCACCCCGCTCCTCGGGCGGCGACTGCAGCGGGTGCTGAACCGCTGCGGTGGGGCGCGGCGCAGGGCGAGGGAAGATGAAGGTACCCGTCGCTGTCATCGGCGTGGGTGAGCACGGTCGTAAGCACGCGCGCCAACTCCTGGAGGCGGAGGGCGCGCAACTGGTGGGCGTCTACGACCTGCGCGCGGAGCGAGCCCGCGAGGTCGCCGCCGAACTGGGCGTGCAAGCCTTTGCGAGCCTGGACGCAGCTCTGGGCGCGGCGGCCGCCGTCAGCGTGGTCATCCCCACTACGGACCATGCCCGCGTGGCGCGCCAAGCGTTCGACCGCGGCGTGGATGTCCTGCTTGAGAAACCGATCACCCGCACCCTCGAAGAAGCCGACGACTTGATCGCACGCGCCACGGCACAGGGGCGCATTCTCCAGGTCGGCCATCTGGAGCGCTTCAACCCCGGCGTGGTCGCCGCCAAGGCGATGACCCATAGCCCGCTCTTTTTCGAAATCCACCGGCTGGGGGTCTTCAGCCCGCGCAGCTTGGACGTCGACGTGGTGTTCGACCTGATGATCCATGACCTGGACCTTGTCCTCTGGATGGTGAACGCTCCGGTGGCGGATGTCCGCGCCGTGGGGCTGCCGGTGCTTTCCGACAAGGTGGACATTGCCAACGCCCGCGTAGAGTTTCAAAATGGTACGGTGGCGAATTGCACCGCCAGCCGGGTCAGCACGGAACGCGTGAGGAAGTTTCGTTACTTCCAGCCCAACGAGTACGTCTCGATTGACTTTACGCGGCAAGACGTTCTGGTGCTGAGCGTGGCTCACGATGGGGGCGTGCCGCGCCTCGGTTTTCGCAAGCTGGAGACGGAGCCTCGGGAACCGCTGCGCGCGGAGCTTGAGGCGTTTATCGAGTCGGTCTGCACCCGGCGCCCACCGCTGGTGGGCGGGCCGGAGGGGCGCCAGGCGCTGGCCCTGGCCGAGCGCGTAATGACCCGGATTGAAGAGCATGCGGCCCTGGTGAACGTTCCCCTGGGCCGTGCGGCGGGACGGAGCGGAGAAATCTAGCCCTGGCAGCACGACGGGCGGGATGTTTCAAGATGAGCACGGAGCCCGAACTCCACCTGATTCTGGAATTGGAGCAGGAAGCGGCGCTGTGGCGCCGCCGGACGATGTTCCTGCTTTCCGTGGTTCTGCACGCGGTGGCAGTTGCTCTCCTGCTCGTTTCGCCGCAACTGTTCAAGCGCGGCGCGGAGATGCTGGGCATTCGGCTCGAGCCGGCACCGAAGCGCGAAGCCACCTTCTTGTGGTTCCCGCCCGAACTCATACAGCGGCTGAAGGAGCCACCGCCGGAGACGAACATTCTCTCCGATAAGGATCGCCGCGCGCAGGGGCCTTCCCCGATTGTCAACCCCTTCGGGAATCGGATGCCGTATTCCGAGGGCAATACACCGCTGCCAGAGATCGCGGGCGGCGCGCCGCCGTCGCCCCCGGCCGCGCCGCCGCAGGCGCCGGCGGGCTCTTCCACACCCTCTCCACCTCCCGAAGAGAGCAGGGAGGAGAGTCGCCTGCGATTGATGGACGTGCCCCCGGCGGGCAGCGGAGGGGATGCGCAACTGCGTGTGCCACTCTCGACCCCCGGTGAGGCGATCCAACAATCTCTGGAGGCCGCGGCGCGCGGCCGGGCGGGCGGCTCCGGGTCGGGACCTGGCGATTCTGCCGCCCAGTTCCGGAACTACGACCCCAATTTCTCAACGGAAGCGCCCCTGATCCTGTCCGACACGCGAGGTGTGGACTTTGGACCTTACCTGGCCAGGGTAGTGTTCAACGTGCGGCGCAATTGGTACTCCATGATTCCGGTGGCAGCACGGCTGGGGCAGAAGGGGCGCGTGGCCATCATCTTCGAGATCTTAAAGGACGGGTCGGTGCCCGAACTGCGTCTGGTTGGTTCGTCGGGCTCCGATCCGTTGGATCGGGCGGCCGTGGGCTCTATTCGTGCTTCCAATCCCTTTCCGCCGTTGCCGGAGGAATTCACGGGCAACCACCTCGTGCTCCAGTTCATTTTCCTCTACAACCTGGGATATGGGCCTTGAAGCGCCGCAGGCGCTCGGTTAGAATTTCGTTGTGAGGAGTAAACCCGCGGGGGAATCAAGTTCCGAGGTCGGCACTGGCAATTTTTTTGCTGCCCACCCCGCATTGACAGCTAGGACTTCGCATCCGGCCGATGCTGCACCCCTCAAGAACTCAGCTCCTCGGTTGCTTTCTCCTACTCGCAGTGATCCTCTGTCTGCTGCTGCTCCGCTGCGCGCGCGTGCTTTGGTGGGCTCGCTAGGAGGCGATTACCCGCTCCTGGCGATTGTGGGGCCGACGGCCTCGGGCAAGTCAGCGCTGGCCCTGACGCTGGCCCAGCACCTGGAGGGCGAGATCATCAACTGCGATTCGGTCCAGGTGTACCGTGGCTTCAACATCGGCACCAGGAAGGTACCACCGGAGGAGCGGCGGGGGATTCCTCATCATCTTATCGACGCGGTGGAGCCCGGCGAACTCTTCACGGCTGGAGATTACCGGCGCGAGGCGTTGCGCGTGCTTGCGGGCGTGCGCGAGCGGGGGAAGCTGCCCGTTGTTGTGGGGGGCACGGGACTTTATCTTCGTGCGCTCTTGTTGGGTTTGTTTGAAGGTCCCGAGCGCTCCGAGGATTTGCGCGCGCGGCTGCGCGCGTCGGCCGAGCGCCGGGGTCGCGAGTTTCTGCCCCGGCTCCTGCGACGTTTGGACCGGGAAGCGGGGGAGCGAATCCACCCGCGCGACACGCCGAAGATCATTCGGGCGTTGGAGGTCCGCCTCCTTGCCCGCCAGCCCATGTCCGCCCTGCTGGCCCGCGGCCGAGCCGGTCTGCAGGGGTTCCGGGTTTTCAAAGTAGGGCTTGACCCCGATCGAAAAAAGCTCGCGCAGCGCATCAATGCCCGCGTCCAGCACATGTTCGCGGCGGGCCTGCTGGAGGAGACGCGGGCGATGCTGGCGCGGCCGAACGCTGGTCGCATCAAGGCCCTTGGCGCGCTCGGCTATCGCCAGGCTTGCGCCCTGCTGCGCGGCGAACGTGGTCTCGAGGAGGCGGTGCGGGAAACACAGGGGGCCACGCGCCGCTACGCCAAGCGCCAGATGACCTGGTTTCGACGCGAGACCGATATCACGTGGTTCGCCGGATTTGGCGACGAACCAGAGACCGAGCGCCAGGTCCTCGACTGGCTGCGGCAGGCGTGGCTTGCCGGTGCGGCGCCGGCGGTGCACACCACCTGCCCCCGTTCGCCGCTTGAACCTTTTGAGGGAGACAAAGCATGACCACCCCTGGCACTGGAGACAGAGATAAAATGGAGAAGCAGACGCAGAATATTCAAGACGCCTTTTTGAACTCCGCACGCAAGGAAAGGACGCTGGTTACGATTTACCTCCTCAGCGGCGTCAAGCTCTCAGGGCGCATCCGCAGTTTTGACAAGTACTCAGTGGTCCTGGAAAGCAACAATCAGGAGCAACTGATCTTCAAGCACGCCATTTCCACGGTTGTGCTGCCGCGTGCCAGCGCCGCCTCGGCGCCTGCGGCGGCACCGGAGGGTTAAAGGTATTCGTCGCCCTGAAATCCTGGAGCGGGCATATTTGGTGGGCTGGGCGTCGAGCCGCCGCCGGGGCGTAGCGGCGGGAGCGCCCGACGCAGAGGAAACGCTTCAGGAGCTTCACGAACTCGCCGCCAGCGCCGGCGCCCGGGTAGCAGCTTCCACTCTGCAGCGTACGCCGGAGCCCGACCCGGCCACTCTTGTGGGGCGCGGCAAGGTGCAGGAGATTCGGGCCAGCGCGCGCGCGGCGCGCGCCGACGTGGTGATCTTTGACCACGACCTCACTCCGACCCAGCTGCGCAACCTCGAACAGGCGCTCGATCTGAAAGTCATCGACCGCACGCAGCTAATCCTCGACATCTTCGCGCGCCGGGCGCGCACGCGGGAAGGCCAGTTGCAGGTGGAGCTAGCCCAACTGAGCTATCTCCTGCCGCGCCTGGCGGGGCGAGGGACTCTGCTCTCGCGGCTGGGGGGCGGCATTGGCACGCGCGGACCCGGTGAGCAACAATTGGAATTCGACCGTCGACGCATCCGCGCCCGCATCCGCCGCTTGAGGGAGGCCATCGAGGGCGTGCGCGCACAGCGCGCCTTGCACCGCGCGCATCGCCGCGCCTGCCATTTCCAGATGGTGGCGCTGGTGGGCTATACCAACGCGGGCAAGTCCACCCTCTTCAACGCTCTGACGCGCTCCTGCGTCAGCACCTCGCCGCGTCTTTTCGCCACGCTCGACCCCACGGTCCGCGCCCTCCCGCTCCGCTCCCGTCGTGCCGTCCTGCTCTCCGACACGGTGGGATTCATCCGCAAATTGCCCGCACACCTCGTGGCTTCGTTTCGTGCCACGCTGGAAGAACTGGAAGGCGCCAGTCTCCTGCTCCACGTCACGGACGCTTCGCACCCTCAGCACGCGGCGCAAGATGCTGCGGTCGAGGAGTTGCTGGAGAAGTTAGGGATTGCTTCTACCCCCCGGCTGCACGTTTGGAACAAGATCGATCTCCTCGAGCCACGAGAAGCGATGCGGCGGGCCGGGGTCCCATCGCGGCAGGCGGAAGATCCCGATTCCCCGGGGACATGCCGGAGAGACGTGTGGGTCTCCGCGCGCAGCGGTGAGGGCGGGGAGACGCTCTTGCGGCGGATCGACGAGGCTCTGGAGGAGGATCCCATTGTCGAAGCGCACTTCGAATTCTCTCCCTCCGACAGCGAGCAGTTAGCGCTGCTTCACAGGTCTGGGATCGTTCTTTCCACCCATTTCGAGGACGACCGCGTTCTCGTGCACGCGCGCGTTGCGGCGTCGCTACGCCAACGCCTCCACGCTAGCCTCGCACCTCCTCCCCCAAAAGTCTCTGCCGGGGGCTGAAAACCCAGCATTTTCGCGGCTCCGAGCGGTGTGGAAAAGGCTGTGGAAAAATCTGCACTTGCACTGGAACAGGTGCAGCGCCGGAACCCGCGAAAATGGCGGGCGCCATCGAGGTGGCACTTGTATCCCTTTGATTTATAAGCATGTTAGTTTCGACTGATCGGGTGCCCGCGCCTGCTTGCAGGGGGTGATTGTGCTTGGGGCGGGGGCTGTCCCGTAGCCGGAATTTTGCACAATTCTGGTGCACCCCACGATGCTCCCGCGTAGCCCGCCAGGTGCTGTATTGTCCCGTCAAATCAAGGCCGTCTGGGTCTGGCCTCCACAGCTAGCCACTGGCAGGAGTACTGGCTGGCCGTGCTCGTGGCCGCTTCCTGCGCCTCCGCAACCTGTCTCGCCACGCGCCCTGATGGTAATCACTCAATGTTTCCGGCCGTCACCGCAACGATTTGCCAAGCCATGTGCGTTGACACGGTGCGGAGCGTTCGTTATAGTCAGGCCGGTACGCCGCTGCAACGCGGCGCGGCGGCGATCTCGGTTGGCGGACCCTTCCGACCATTTCCCGCTGCGGGTCAAACTCGAAGGCGCATGAACCTCCCGATTTCGCTCACCCTACTCCGAATCTTCTTTGTGCCCTTATTGGTCGTGCTCCTCCTCACCAAGGGCCGGAACCTGGACCTCTGGGCGGTCGGGGTGTTCCTGCTGGCGGCCGCCACGGATCTTCTGGACGGCTACTTCGCGCGCCGGCGCGGGCAGATCACGACGCTCGGCATCCTGCTCGATCCGGTTGCCGACAAGCTCCTTATCTCCGCCGCCCTCATTTCTCTGGTGGAACTCGAGTTGGTCCCGGCTTGGATGGTGGTCATCATTGTAGGCCGGGAGTTTGCGGTCTCCGGGCTGCGGGCCATAGCCTTTGCGCAAGGGTTTGCCCTGGAAGCCTCGGAACTGGGCAAGACCAAGATGGTCTTTCAGGTGGTGGCCATCACCGTGATTGTGCTGGAGCGACGTTATGCCCAGATGCACCCTTGGGGTGAGGTGCTGTTGTGGGTGGTGGTGGTGTTTGCGCTAGTTTCGGCCGTGCAGTACTTCTGGCACTTCTGGAGAAAGCTGGACGCGCGCGTTAAACGCCGACCGTCTCGCCCCCTGGTGGTGCTGCGGGTCGGCCAAAAGCACGAGGAAGAAAATGATGTTGCCGCTCAGTGAAGCCGACCAGCAGTTCTTGCTCCGCTTGTCGCGCCAGGCTCTGGAGGAGAGCGTCCGCCATTACAAACTGCCGCACGTCGAAGTCCCCTCCGGCCCGCTGCACGAGAAATGCGGGGCGTTTGTCACCCTCCACAAGGCGGGACGCCTGCGCGGCTGCATTGGCTACATTGAGTCGCTGAAACCTCTCTATCAGACGGTCTGCGAGTGCGCGCTGGCGGCCGCGCTCCACGATCCCCGCTTCGATCCCGTGGCCCCCGAAGAACTCCCATCCCTGCACCTGGAGATTTCAGTCCTTTCCCCGCTCGAGGACCTTTCGCCCGAGCAGGTCGAAGTGGGGCGCCACGGGTTGTTGGTTTCCCGCGGCCCGCAGCGCGGGGTTCTGCTGCCCCAGGTGGCTGTGGAGTGGAAATGGGACGGCCGCCAGTTCCTCGAAGAGACGTGCCTGAAAGCTGGCCTGCCACCTGACGCATGGCGGCACGGGGCCCGAATCCAGGCGTTTACGGCCCAGGTCTTTGCTGAGCCGCGGAGGTCGGCACGGTCCGCGCGCCACCCTGCTTGACTTACTCACCGGCGCGGAAAAACCAAGGGCGGGATGAACTTCTCCCGCCCTTGGTCCACCTCAACACCGGGAAGCGCGCGCCCTCGAGGAGGCACGCCAGTTATTCCAGTTCGATGCCGTCGCCCAACGTAATTTCCCGCAAGCTGCTGATCACCATCGCCACCGAGGATCGCGCCTGCGTGGAGAGAATGACTAGCTCGCCCAGGGTCTCCCGTGGCGTCTCAGGGTAGGCCCAGAATCCTTCCCCTGTCTGTTCCCGGAAAATGCGGAAGACCCGGAAGCGTTGTCCAGGGCTCACGCCATCCTCTTGCCCGAGGTTCACGTAGACGATCCTGCCCACGCCAAGGGTGCCCATATTGTTCCCGCCTGCCGTAATGGCACCTTCCAGTTTGCCATTGGGCAGTGCGAAACGGTCCAAGTGCGCCGTGGGCGTGTATTGCGGGATGGGGCGGGCCTCATAGGGCAAGGCGATGTCCCCGGGTACAATGGGGCCGCAGGACAGCGTGACCTCGGCTATCGCCCCCTGCGGAGTCACAGAGACGACCTTAACCCTTCCCAGGTCCTCATAGGGGCTGCCTAGCGACCGAACCGAACCTCCCTGCCCCTCGTACCACTTGGTCCGCATGAGCTCCTTCGCCGAACGTACCAGCGAGTACTCGCTCCCCACCGCGAAGCTGGCTCCCGTGCGGCTTCGCAGGTACACAAAATCCCCCGTCGCAAACTGGTGGACGGGGCTCCGCAAATCATTGTCCGCGCCATCGAAAAGATAGCGGTCGGTAGGCACAGGGCTTCCCGCGATGAACCCCGAACAGTCCATTTCGGACTGCGTAGCCGCGGGAAGGGTCGGACCTTGAGCAGCCTGCGGTTCTTGGGCTAGCCCCTGGGTCACCGCAAGAAGGAAAGACACTCCAGCCACAAGGATGAGTTTTCGATACACAGAATTCCTCCTGTCTTACCCAGGACTGGCGCAGGTGCGCCGAGCCGGTGAATCTAGCCGGCGGCATCCCCTCTACTCCCGGGAGTCTAGAGAGCCAACGGGCGAAAGTCAAGCAAAAGTAGCACTTGGAGCTTCCTTGGGACATTGTGTCGCTCGGCCGGGTGCCGGTGCCGCGCACCGCTCCCTTCTGCGGACAATTCCCGCAGAGGGCTGATTGGGCCCTTGCCTTACTTGGCTTGTCACCTGTTGTAAAGTCGCCTGTCCGAGTTTGGCAGGCAGTCCCGGTTCGCCGCCGGCGAGCAACGCACGCACATATCGCTCTGGGTGATCTTCCGCTCGCCCCTCATGATCGGCAGAGACCTGCCCACCATGGACGCCGCGACGCTTGCCTACTATACGAACGAAGAGGCCATGGCCATCGATCAGCACAGCCGTAGCAATCGCGCCCAAGCTCACAGCGCGGGGCTCTACAAAGTGAGCCCTGCCAAGTAGCCTTGGGAATCGGTAGCGTAACCTTTGCGTTGGTGCCCTGCGGCTTCTCAAGGTCGAGGAGCCGCAACGCTGAACGGCGAGCGTTGCGCTACAGGTTCCCTGGGGCCGGCGAACTGTTCCAGGGGTTTGAAGGCTTCCCGCAGCGCCCGGCGGTATTCCTCGATATCGTAGCCCCGCCAGCTTTCCCACATGGTTAAGGCGCGGACGCGGTCGTCGGCGTAGTTTGAGTCGGTGTCGGTGAGGATGTACTCGATGGTTTCTCCCGGGCGCAACGCGACGCCGGCGCGGGCGAGCTGCTTCGCGGCGATGGCCGTAGCGCTCGCGTGCTTATATCCGTTGGCCGGGCGCGTCAGGCGCCGGCTGATGACCAGTTCCTCGATGCCCACGCTGCCTTCCTCCACCCGCGCCAGATAGCGCTCGAGCACCTCGCGGGCCTCTTCCAGCTTCCGGCAGTAGCTTTCAAAATCATGCGCCTCAGCAAGGATCTGAAGTGCTTCGCGCTGCATCCGGGCCACCAGCGGCGGCGTGTCGTGCCGCCGGCACTCCAGGCCGCGGATTTTGATCTCGCCGTCTTCCGGCACGCAGAAGAAGCGGTTCGGCACCGGCACCTCAGGCGATTGCTTCGAAGGCAGGAAGACGACGTAGCGGTACACGGCTTCGAGCGCCATCGGCAGGCCCGTGCGTTGCTCGATTTCCCGGACCAGATGCGCGTAGTCCGCGCGCATCGCGCCCGCGCGCTGCACGTAGAGGGAGTCGACCAGCGCGTGCAGCACGCGAAAACCGGCGCGCTCGGCGGTCTCCATGGCTACCAGCAGCTTCTCGCGCGCCAACGCGTTGATGGCTTCGTGCGCCTCGATCTTGCCGAAGCGGGCGTTCTTGTAACCGGTGTAGCCGAAGCAACAGACTAGCAGCCACTTCAGCGCCGAGCGGCGGAGTTGGTAATTGTGGCGTTGATCCGTAGCGCCGGGCTTTAGCCCGGCACCTGCCCCGACAGGTCGGGGCGCTACATCTGTAGCGGCGATGTCCTCATCGCCGTTTCGGCGGTCATAGACCGCCGCTACAGGCCCGGCGTTGATGCGCGCCTTGTACCCCTCGCGCTTGGCAATCAGCCGCTCAACCACGCGGCTGGTAATGCCCCGGCGCCGCTGGCAGACGCGGTAGCCCAGCTCCGGCACGCGCGGGGCGTTCGGGCAGCAACGACAATTGACGGTCTCGGGTGAGACGTTGAAGCGCGCCATGATGCTCGGGAACTCGCTGATGAAGTCCAGCTCGCCGACGTTCGTGAAGAACCCCAGTCGCGGAGGAAAAACCAGCCCGCCACGGTCGGCGAGAAGGAGTTCGTCGGGATGCTTGGGGCTTTCCGGTTCGGCCTTCTGTTCCGGGATGAGCACGCCGTCGCGGTAGGCCAGCTCCATCTGCATGTAGGAGATGCCTGTGCCGGTAGTCGTGCGCGCGCAGTATTGCACGGGAAGTTTTGTGACCCGCACCAGTTCCCACAGGCCCACGAGGTCACACCGGTCGGCGACGAAAGAATTCTGCGTGTCCACGTGCAGACGCCCGAAAAGCGTGGTGGTGCTGCCTTTGAAGAGAATGCGACCATAGCTCATGTAGCTGCGCGCGCGGCTGCGCTGCACAGTCCCGCCGCAAGCAGGATCGCGGTTGAGGGAGAGTTCGAGGCCGCGTCTCCGCGCCTGCCCCAGCAGTCCCGGAAACAGCGTCGAATCACCCCACTCGCTCACGATGAGGTCTGGGTCGTGCGTGCGCAGGAGCCGCTCGAAACCCACGGCCACAGGTTCGTCGGCGTCGTCGAGCACGCGCCACTCGCCGTCGATTTCCACCTCCAGGGCGCCGCGCCGGCCGTGCTTGGGATCAACTTGCGCAAGCCCTTCCAGGCGGATCTGCATCACCCGGAACGGCGGCAGCTCATAATCAATTGCCCACTCGTCATCGCGACACTCGATGCCGCGTACTTCGGGATTCGGGACTCGGGACTCGGGATTCGCGAAGGAAGGATTTTTCATCCCGAATCCCGATGGCGAGGGCGAGCCTGTACATTCGCTTACTTCCACGTCCACTCTGGCCAGCGGAAACACGCCCTTCTCCCAGCAATAGCGCGGCGCCAACATCAGGTCGGAGTTGTAGAGCTGCAGGCCTGCATCGTAGCGGTGCACAAAGCGCGCGAGCGAGGCAAATTGCGTGGGGTGGTGGACCGATACCTGAAGCACACGAAGCCCTTGGCCATCCCAGATGTTCGCCCGCTCGGTGAGCGCGCAGGTCAGGCGGGCGCGGGCTGCGAGCGCCTGCCCCAGACGCCGCAACCGCGGCTCAGGGCCGTGCACGTAGAAGCACGGCTTGAACGACGGGTCAATCAGCCGGTGGCGTTTCTGGTTCCCGCCCTGCGGGATCAGCCACAGCGTCATTCCGTCGGCTGACGGATAGAGGTCGAGAATCCATCCACTGAGTCTCAAGGTTAATCCCCAAACGCGCTTCCATCGCGCGCAGGCGAATCTCGTGGTCCAGCCCGACCGTCACATTGATGGCGTCCATGGCGTGCACGGGGAATTCGTAGGTGCAGGCCTGAATGTAAAGACGCACGCGGTTGAACATTGCCGCGAAGCAGGCGCGCTCTTCCCGGCGCAGGGCGCGGCCAAAGACGCGCTCCCAGGATTGCAATTCCTGCTCGACGAGTTCGCGAAATGTGGCAATCGTTCGGCCCATAAGGCACCTCGGTAGTGCCGCCGCCCGCCCCGGCGTGCCGTGGGCCCCGGCGGCTTCATCGCCATATCGGTCCCGCTTTAGCGGGACCGGCGCTACATCTGAGTCGCGGCCGTCCCGGCTCGCAGGTCAATCCCAACCGCTGGTCATCTCCCGCGCGGAACGTCCACACTTCTGTCGCGGTGGTGCGCACGCGTTCGAAAAAGCGCCGGCGGGCTGCGGGCGGAGCAAAGGTTTCAGCAGAGGAAAAAACCGCGACGGAGAGCGGCAAACTCACCCACCGCCGCAGGTTCGCGAGCGCTTGCTCGAACGCCACGCGCGCGTCCCAGTCGCGCACGTCTTCGTCATAGTAGAGATCGGGGAAGGCCGTGACGATCAGCGCTGCGGCGGGGAAATCTTCCAGGAACTGCGGCACGCGCGCGATCAGCTCCGTGAGTTGGAAGCAGGTGAAGGCGCGAGCGATTTCAATCTGCCGGTTGAACTGCGCGAAGGGCACGTGGCGTTCGCGGGCGAACCGCGCGATGAGCCGCGGGTCGGCGGAATTTGCTCCGTCGAGAAAGAGGACGCGCTTGCCCTGCATCAGCAGGCGGGGCAGGAAGTAGTGGCTGAGCCGCGCCACATCGCCTTGGCCCTGAAAAACTGCCAGCCCGTGCGCGGGCAATTGCCAGGGCCGCGAGGGTGACAAGGTAGTCTCACCCGTCTCATCGGTCTTACTCATTGCAGGTCCCCTTTCCCGCTTGCCAGCGTAGGCGAAGAAAAAGCGAAAGTCAAGTGGAAATACAAAAGGCGGATTCCTTCCGGTCGCTCTCTTGGCGGGCAAAATGTCCCATTTCCCGCCCCAGCGCGTAGCGCAACTCCCGTCCCGCTCTGCGGGATTGCGGCTTTTCCAGATTTGTTCTGGCGGCGTTGCGGCTATCCGCCGGGATCGCGAAAAGGCCTTAAAGAGCCGCAGGTCCAAACAACGGGACCTGCGCTACCTGCTGAAGGCCGCCGGTACAAACCCAGGGCTAATTCAAAAGGCGAATCGACCGTGTCTACCGCTTCGGAGGCAGGATCACGGCGACGACCGCGGTCGTCCAATTGCCGTGGTTGTGGGTGTAGGAAGGTCCGCGCATCCAAACCAGCGCCGTCCGCTTGTCTTTCCATTTCGGCACGAGCGGGCGCAGGTTATTCACGGTGGAGTTTGCCGTGATGGGCTGCCAGCGCCAATGCGTGCCTTCATCGGCAGTCTGGCCGCGGAAAAGCTCGTAATGCCGCTGGCCATCCGCCGCGCTGATGAGCGGCTGGCCGGTTACCGGGTCGGCGTTCGTGGAGATAAATACGGTGTTCGGGTCCTGAGGGTCGAGCGCCACCAGTCCGCTGTAGTCGTCCTCGTAGGGGTAGAGGCGCGTGCCGGCGTAGGCCATCTCCTGCACATGCCACTGGCTGCCGTCCCAGCGGCCGTAATAGTAGCGGAGGTCCATTCCGCCCTGCCGCGGCGGCAGCCCGCGGCCATCTTTTTGCACCGAAAAGGCGATGTAGGGGCGGTCCTGACCGTCCAGTTCGATGTCCACCGTCCAGGCCACGTTGTCGGGGTCGCCCTGAAACACCTGGGTGAGGTCCCACGAGGCGAGCGCGGCTTCCGTCGAGGTGCTGAGCTTCGCGATTACTCGGCCGTCCGAGGCGTGAACCTCGCCGTCGCGCAGAAAGCCGTGGTAGATGCTGTTGTCGTAGTTGCGCGGGTGGTCCTCGGTGGCGATGAAATGGATGGTGCGCTGGTTGTCGAAGGCGTATTTCAGATAAGGGCTGTAGCCACCCTTGCCGCGCAGCAGGTGCCCGCCGTAGGTCCAGGTCTGGCCGTTGTCGTCGGAGTACATGTAATTCGGCTCGTGGCCGAAGCCGCGGAAGAAGTTGTAGATGCGGCCGTCCGGCAAGCGAAACAGGTTCGAGTAGGTGACGTTGTCGCCGGCAAAATTCTTGTCCGTCCCGGGTGGTTCAAAGACGTGCGCGTCGCTCCAAGTGAGCGGATCGCCTGGCGCCGAAAAGCGGTAATAGATTTTGCGCTCGACGGCATGTTTGGTGTAAACGGCCAAGTAGCGGCCATCGGGGAGCACCAAGAAAGCCGGCGCATCGTGATCGTCCTGCTCGAAATGGCGGTGAAGGACGACGCGGTCGGCTCGGCCGGTTTCGATATTGTAGACGGAGATCTCCACGTTGCCCCAGTCGGGCTGGTCTTGGGTGGCGTCAAAATCGCCGAGCGAGCGGACCGACCCGACGATGAGCTTGCCTTTGTCCACGATGACACGCTCGTCCATAAACCAGGACCAGGCGCCATTGTCATTGAGCTGGACGATTGAACCCGCCACATAATTGGCGGGTAGTTGCGCACCGCCGCTGATCGCCGTTAGAAGGATGGCGAGAGCAACCAGAGCAATCCTGAGTCGAAAGCGCCGACTTGCCATTCATCCCTCCGCGCGGAGGCCAGTATACCGGCAAAATGGTGGCGGGCAAAATCGGCCGATGATCCGATGGTCCGATGTCTCGCTGGTCCGATGGCCCGATGTCTCGCTGGTCCGATGGCCCGAT
>JALHUF010000073.1 GCA_022866195.1 Terriglobia bacterium | reverse complement strand
TGATGCTGGTCAGCGCCTTCTTTCCCGCGCGAGTCCCCGCCTAGGGTCGTCCCCAGGTGCCCACCGCGTCCCGCCGGCTTGTTACTGCTGAAGACATCACCTTGCGGTCGGTCGGGTGGTGTGTTACCTTCTGTTTTTGCGAAGCAAGTGACTTTTCATTTTGCAGGCTGCGGTGAAACCAGAAGTTTCCGAGGCGAATCTGCTGGCGCGGATTGACCTCGACCGGCTGCCACAACACATCGCGGTAATCATGGACGGCAACGGCCGCTGGGCCAGAAGGCGGCACTTGCCGCGCATCGCGGGCCATCGCGCGGGCATTCGGGCGGTGCGCCAGGCAGTGGAAGCGTGTGCGCGCTTGGGCGTGCCCTATCTCACCTTGTATGCCTTCTCGGTGGAAAACTGGAAGCGCCCCCACACGGAGATCAACCTCTTGATGGCCTTGCTCCGTGAGTACCTTAAGAAAGAGATCGGCGAACTCAACAAGCATAATATTCGTCTGGGGGTTATTGGCAGGGTCGGCGAATTGCCCAAACCGGTGCAGGCCGATTTGCAGGTGGCCCTCCAGCGGACGTGCCGAAACACGGGCCTGCGGCTGACGCTGGCGCTCAACTACGGGGCGCGGGCGGAACTGATTGACGCGGTGCGCGCTCTGGCCGAGCAGTTGAAGCGAAACGGGTCCATGCGCATCGATGAGGCCACCTTCAGCCAGCACCTCTATACGCGTGACGTGCCCGACCCTGACCTCCTGATTCGGACCAGCGGCGAACTGCGCTTGAGCAACTTCCTCCTCTGGCAGGTGGCCTATTCCGAGATTTGGGTGACCGAGACCCTTTGGCCGGACTTCACGCAGAAGGATTTGTTCCAGGCAATTATCGACTTCCAGAAACGGGAGCGCCGATACGGCGGGCTGGGGTTAGGGTAGAGACCTTCCCTTTTCGCCGCCTGTACTCTGGTCCCGCACTCTCCATGAAATCTCGCATCCTGACCGCCTTGGTCCTGATTCCGCCGGTTGTTTACCTGATAGGTTGGTCGCCGGAGTGGCTTTTTCTTCTGGCCCTTTTGGCCACGGTAGAGCGCGCCCTGTACGAGTACTTCCTCATCAGCCGTCAAGCAGGCCTCAAGAGTTTTCCCGCGGTGGGCTACGTGGCCGGAGCTGCCATCTGCCTGGTGCAGGCGACCGTAGTCCGCAAGACCGCTGATCTGAGTCTGGTGATCTTGGTGCTCGTCATCGTGCTCACCTTGTCCTTCGCCCTGCGGTGGACGGCGGACCTCAGGCAGTATTTGGGAGCGGTAGCCACGACGATCTTGGGAGTGTTGTACGTGGCCTTCGCTCTCTCCTGGCTGGTGCCTCTGCGTTTTTCCGAGCCGCTCAGGGGCCAGAAGCTGATCTTCTTGCTGTTTCTGGTTATCTGGGCGGATGATATCTGCGCCTTCTTTGTCGGCCGGCTGTTTGGCCGCCACCCCCTGGCCCCGCGCATTTCCCCCAAGAAAACGGTGGAGGGTGCGATTGCGGGGCTCGGCGGAAGCCTGCTCGTAGCCTGGGCCTTTGCCCATTGGATCTGGCCGGCGGCGGATTTGAAAGTGGTCATCCTATTGGCGGGGCTGATCGCCATTGCCGGCCAGGTGGGCGACTTGGTGGAGTCGGCATTGAAACGGGGAGCTGACCTGAAAGACTCCGGCGCCATTCTCCCGGGACACGGAGGCCTGCTGGACCGAATTGATAGCCTGCTTTTCGGTGCCCCCGTCCTGTGGGTTGCGCTGGCGCTCAAAGATCTATGGCCATGGTGAAAGGCTTGTGCATTCTGGGCTCTACGGGTTCGGTGGGGCAGAACTGTCTGCGCGTGGTGCGAAGTCTGCTGGGCCGATTTCGCGTGGAGGCCCTGGCCTCCGGCAAAAACATTGAGCTGCTGGCCGAGCAGGTGCTGGAGTTTGGGCCGCGGGTCGTCTCGGTTGCCGGCCTCGGGCCCGCGGAAGGCCTTCGCCAGCGGCTGCGGGCCAGGGGCTACCAGAAACCCCTCGAGATCGTCGCCGGCACAGACGGGCAGGTGGAAGCGGCAACGCTTCCGGAAGTAGATTTCGTGGTGTCCTCCTCTCACGGCGTGACGGGCTTGCGGGCTACTTACGAGGCCCTGCGCGCCGGCAAGCAGGTGGGGCTGGCCAACAAGGAAGTCCTGGTGGTGGCGGGTGAGGTGGTTATGCGGGCGGCCCGCGAGCAGGCGGTGGAAGTCCTGCCCATCGATAGCGAGCACAGCGCTGTGCATCAATGCTTGCGGGCGGGGCGCCGCCAGGAGGTGCGCCGCCTGATTCTCACCGGCTCCGGCGGGCCGCTGCTGAGAACGCCGCTGGCAGATTTCGAAACTGTGACCCCGGAGACGGCCCTGAAACATCCCATATGGAAGATGGGTGCCCGGATCACCATTGACTCGGCTACGTTGATGAACAAGGGCCTGGAAATCATCGAAGCCCACTGGCTCTTCGGTCTGCCTTCGGCCCAGATCGACGTGGTGATTCACCCCGAGTCGATCGTCCATTCCATGATAGAATTTCAGGATGGGGCGGTGATGGCCCAGCTCTCTGTGGCGGACATGCGCCTGCCCATCCAGTACGCGTTGACCTACCCGGAACGGGTGGCCGTGGATGGCGAGTCCTTGAGTCTGGATTTGATGGCCACGGGCCGGTTGCAGTTCGAGCGTCCGGATAGCCAGCGGTTTCCCTGCTTGCGG
>JALHUF010000679.1 GCA_022866195.1 Terriglobia bacterium | reverse complement strand
CGTAAGATTCGTCTTGCCCAAGAGGTAAAGAAGGCCGCTCCCGAGCTTGTTGAGATTGCATGTCCTTACCTGTTGTTGGATTTCTGCGGCGCGGTTAGCGCCGGAATTCTAGGCGGTCGATTTAGACCAGGGCCGGGTCGGGGGTCGAGACGGACTGGAGCATCCCCATAACGGCTAAGAGCGGAATAGTTTTATAGTGGTTGCAGACGAAATCCGAATGCGTCCAGAGTTCAAAACCGGCCCCTTTCGCTTTCCAGGTGAAGTACAAGTCTTCCGCTGCGGAGTCGGGTAACATCTCCGTATCAATATCCCTGACCTCCGCATCATCTATGATCGTCTTAAAGTATGGTTTGGATACCCTCTCAAAAACGCTACGATGCACAATGAGAGATCCACCGCCAAGAAAGTCGTAGCCAGTGCTCCACCCTGAAGGAAGACTGTTGGATGCGCGAAGTTTGCCGGGTGCCTCGAACCAACCCAGAGCAAAGGCGGGATACGGATAGGCTCCTTCGCATCCCGGCATGAATGGGTAGGGCAGGCCAGCGATAAATTTGCCATCGGCCTCCATCATGGGGACGATTTCAAGAAAGTTTGCGGGGGGTACGGTGTCATGGTCCACCATAACTAACCACTCGCAATCGGTGTTCAGAAATTCGCCCGCCGCATGATTCCTTGCGTGTGCGACAGGACGATTCCCGGTGATAAACGTCAGGGTAGCAGCCCGCGATTGCGTCAAGAAGCTCTGGATCAAATGTGCCGCCAACTCCGCATGTATCCACCCATCCACAGCGAACACAGCCAGCATCACTTTTGCCTCAGTCATATTTTCTCCTTTAACGGGTTGGAGCGATGGAGTCCCTAAATTTCGTGTCGATGTCCCATGCCCCACTCAATGCCATCGTGAACCGCCTCCCACGCCTCTCTAGGTGTCATGCCAGGATGGGGATGCACGTCAACGGTAATGCCCCCGTTAAAGACATTGGTAACTTGGCCACCTGAAATCGTGGGGAAGATCGGTGTGCCTCCGAGAGGAAGTGCGAGTCCGGCGTCGATGGCCGCACGATTTGCGGTAATGAAATCTTGAATGGCGCGAATCTGAGCGTTAGTCTCACCGGTAATCAATCTTGTAATATCCAGTCGGCGCTGTTCTAGGCTGGTTAGATCTTGCGTTAGACCGAACAGAACCGCCTGACCCTCTACCTGTGCATCGAGCATTTTCAATTGCCGGTCAATCGAGGCTACCTGTTCGGCGGCTTGCTCGCGTATCTGTTTTATTCTGGTCGCCGCCTCTTGCGCGGGTGTGAGCGGTCTAGCAAGACCCAATCCAGTGCGGACTTCACGTTCCGCCTTCGCTGCATCCGCGATAACTTTGCTCCGTTGCGTCTCTAAGTCAATGCGCCGCTCAAGAAGATCGATGGCGGCTAACTCATCGTCTCGCAGTTCCCTATTCAAGTTGGCGTACAAGTCGGCTTCGCTACGCAAGAGATATTCCTGTGCTTTCGCCGCACTGCCACCCGCGTCGAGGAAAGCCTTTACCTTGTCCGTCATCGACTGGATACTTTCGCCGATGTCCCTGTAGTACTCGGGCAACCGGAGAATATTCATTTCCTTATCAAACGCCTCGAATATCTCTTTCTGTTTGGCCTTTAGTTCAGCCATCGCCTTGTCGATATCAGACACGATACCTTCAAGTTCCTTCCCAGCACCTTTCCTTCCCGAAAGGCGAGCGATAGCCTTCTGTTTCTCTGCTTCGAGTGCCGCCAACGTCTTCTTGATGGTACTCCCACCCGAATTAAAGAGAGTGACAATGGCATCGATCTCCTTCTGGATTTGACGAGCAGCCTTGCGGCTTTGCGCTCTCTTTACGCCTAAAGGGATTGTGGGGCCAAAGAGAAACGGCAAAATTTCCTTGCCACCCATAGCCATAGCCGCACCGATTGCGGCCACTATCGGCCCTACTACGGGAATGAACATGCCGAACGTCATCATCGCGGCACCTATCCCTTTTACGATGCTCTGCTTAAAGTTGGCGGCAATGGTAGCGAATATCCCGGCAATCTGACCCAAGCCGCCCGCCTTCATACTAGCGGTGAAATTCTCCCACGAAGCGAACATCTCCTTCAGTGCGTCGAGTGGCGTTCCCGCCTTTACCGCTGCGGCTTCTTCTGGTTTTGAAAGTGATTCCAGGGCGGCTTGCACATTGTCCTTAAATGCGGCGCTCGTTTTCTTCAGCATCTCGAAAGTAGCAGCGAATTGGACGAGACCCTTGGGTAAAGCAACCCCGAACTTCGAGGCTACCTCGCAGAGTGTATCGAGTACGCCCAGGGCCGATGTCGCCCAAGTCGTTTGCCTGGCCTTGAGATCGTCGGTTGCTTTCTGTGACTGGGACAACTCTTGCACTAATTTTTCAAGCCCCTCACGTTCGGCGTCGGTCGCTACACCCAAAGCCAACCGCCCACGAATCTGAGACGCCAGCAAACCGTTAAGCTGAGAACGCAAGACAATTTCTTGCGCCGTGGTGTTGTTGCCTAGTTGACTTTGAGCGTCCAATTGAGCCAGGGCATCCCGTAACTGGTCAATGTTTAACCGCTCGGGTAGCATCCATTTGAGCAATTGAGGCATCTTGCCGGGAACCGCCGCAGCCCCCGCACCCTTGGTTAGCCATTCTTGGAAATCGCGTTGCTGATCCCATAGGTCGGCCTTCAATTTCCCGGCACGCTGTTGAGCACTCTTGAATGCCTTGTCCCACGCACTTTCCTTCTCCTTGCCTTCCTTCTCGCCCGCCGCGATCTTTGCAGCCTTGGCCATCTCCGCCGTGATTTCCTTGCGCGTGTCTAGTTCCTGCACGAGTTTTTTGCCCAGGACCTCATGCTCGCGGAGAATAAATCCGAGTGCTTTTTCTTCCTCAGTCAACTCGCGGCCTGCCGCTGCCGCTGCCGGAAATCGGAACTTGAAATACTCCCTACCTGAAGCCAGTTGACGTTGCCGCGCTAACTCGGCTTGCGCCGCCTGCGCAGAGTACATCTGGCCGGGTTCCTCAACCGGTGCCGTTGTCAATCGACGGAACTCCGCCTCGCCCGCTGGCGTCAACTTCGTCCATGTGGCCCCCGCGATTCCTTGGGGCGGCCTACTAAGGTCGGCACCCCTCGCCAAGAGGTCAATAAACGCGGCGAGTTTGTCAATGCTCCCCGCCATGAATCCCAGAAGCCCCGCAAGGCTAGATTTCAATTGCAGGACCGACTGGTCTAGCTTGGCGTTGGCTAGTTCCCAGCGTTCAAATTGTCGGGCCATTTCCTCGACGGCTACTGGATCACCCATCTCGGCAAGCAACGCCCGGATTCCTTCGCGCCCCTTGTTCAGGAACGGAATTAAATTCAACCCAGAGCGCCCAAAGAGTTCGATTGCGATGCGTGCCTTCTCCGGGCCCTCGGCGTTGCGTGCAAATACCTCGGCCAGATCCGCAAGAACCGCGTCCATCGAACGCGCCTTGTCTGCGGCGTCGCGCGTCGCAATGCCCAGCGCGGCCAAGACACGCGCCGCCTTATTGCTCCCGCCCGCCAGACCTTCCCCTTCGCCCCCGCCACCTACTATCGCAGCACTGAATTTTCTTGTTGCGATCACCACATCATCCAAGGTGAGGCCGACCGTCTTGCCGACAAACTCTAGTTTTTGGAGCTGAGGAACAGAAATGCCTGTTTTGGCGCTTATGATCTCAAGCGAATGTGCAAATTCGCCCCCGCCAATAGCCGCATCCCGTAAGTTGCGTGCGATGCCTGAGAGGATTGCGGGCAACGAGGTAATGCCGAGAAATTGTAAAATCCCCGTGCCCGTGAGTTGCCTAGCGAGGGGCCAGGGAGCGCCCCCCAACTTCGCAGTCATTTGCCCTGTCGCGGATACCGCGTCGACGCGGAGCTTGGCTAATTCCGCACGCTTTTGCGCGGCCTCAGTACGCCAAGCGTCGATGCGCTTCTTGGCTTCTTGCTGCTCAACCCCGGTTATGCCAGCGACGATCTTGGCGTGTTGGCTGGCGATCTGGCTTTGAATTCCCGCGATGACAACACGGGCGTCGTTCATGCGGGCCTTAACGTCAGCAACGAATTTTCGGAGGTCCGTTGCATCCGCCGTGATTTGAATTACTGGTTTGTCTGGCATTATGGTGTTCCTGTCTCAACCGATGCGGCCTGTGGCAACTGTGGGCCACCGTTGGGCATCCTACGCGGTCTCCCGCGAAAACCTTCCTGGTATTTCAGGAGTGGTTAACGGTACTCCTTGGGTTGTACAAAATTTGGACAACGAAAAAACGGGCGTCAGGGTCAGAGGGCGCAATATCTGCGCTGGCGCGCCCCCGGCGCCCAAGTTGCCGCGCCATAGCAAATCTCAACTTAAGATCCCTTGCCGCGCGCGGACCTGGCGAAGGTGTGCCGCTTGGCGCATAAGTTCAGTTTGTGCCTCGGCAGTTTCGCGGGGATTCAAAATGCGACCCGCTGCCATATTCCGGCCGTTGACCAGTTCTAGGTTGGCCCGCGCCCTTTCATAGTCGCGCTCAACGTCAGCAAGGGTCACTTGCCCCGGATTCTTGTAGCGGGAGTTTCTGACGCTCTGCTCGTCTACCAAAGTCCAAACCTTGCCAGCGATCCGCTGTACCACCCCTGCCCGGTCCTCGGGTTTCGCTTGCTCTAGGGCGTCGGCTAGGTCATCAAACTCTGTCGCTAAAGCTGGCGCGATGTTGGGCCAATCGCGGTTTGCCAGCCGAGCGTCAGGGGGCATCCAAAGCACGGTTGCGCCGAGTTCCCTGCAAGCGTCAAGGGCCGTTCGGATGGCTTCTGCCGAAGGGATGCCTTTGTCGCTTAGGCCCTGGCTTATCACTTCGAGCGCCGTCGTTAAGCGATATCTTGCTTGGTCTGTGGACGTGACGGTCGCCTTAGCGATCTCGGGATACTGACCTAGTTTGGCGACTAGCGTTTTGAGGCGCGCGAGCCGCATTAAAATCAGGTCTTTCTGTTCTTGTGTGTACATTCGTTTTCCTTTGTTTTTGGCGGGTTGCCCGCCTTTTTGGGGCCTTTTGGCCCACCAAACCCGCCATTTGACGGGCATTAAGGCACTCAAAAGTGCCCATTCCTTGCTAAGATTAACCAACTAAAGGCCTTGTACGCTCGATATGGGTCACTTGTTTGGCCTATCGGTATTGCAAAACACGTCTCATACCCTCTAATCTCCTGTAACCGACCGAGTACAGTAAGGTCTGAGTGTAAGTTACTGTAAGCATGAAAGTTATGGGGTGTTCGGTTTGTCAACTAACCGAACCCTGGGATCGAGGTGGGTGGTTTTTTTGAGGTGTCGGGGGGATCTGGCACCATGTCTTATTGGTAAGAAGCCCTTGATAACAAAGGGCTGGTTTTCCACGTCTGATAACATACCATCTGTTAACCTGGGACGATGCCTCAAACTAGGACACAACGACCGCCCAACCACGCGATAAGTGAGTGAAGGCACAACAGTTGACGCCCGTCAAGCCCAAACCTGTCCAAGCGCAGAAATTAGGCTGAATCGGATTCCCCGCTGCCCCGATGCTGACCGTTTGGTTGCTACCGGTAGCAACGGCGGACTGGTCGTTCAGACCCTTACCACGTTCTCAGCCTGCCACCCCTTGGGGCCTTTGGTGACGGTGAACTCCACCGTCTCACCTTCCCTGAGCGATTTGTAGCCTTCTGTCTGAATGGCCGAGAAGTGGACGAAGACGTCCTCGCCATTCTCGCGCTGGATAAACCCGTAACCCTTGGCGTTGTTAAACCACTTCACCTTGCCTTGTTCTCGTTCCATTTGCTGCTTTAAACCTCTCGTATTTAGATTTTCTTGTCCTCTGTAACCCTTCCCGGTGCCGTGAGGGCGTAACTTCCGCTGAGGATCCGGGGTTCGGATTCCTTGTAGGGTGTCAGACTCGTCGCTTGGTCGAGCCAGACCTCAAACTCGTCCTGTGACCGGAAGACGCGCTCCCAGGAATCGTACCGTGTTTGATCCACGTTCTTGCCAGCGTGCCATTTAGAGGCGGTCATCCCCTCGATGGCGCGGCACATCATTTTCTCTGCCTCGCCAGCATCGGCAACCCTCGGCAGGATTTCCTTGAACCGGGCTTCCGCCATCTTTCTACGACGAGGTGTTAGGGTAAGTGCTCTTCCTTCCCTTCGATGGGTTGCCTTTAGAAAAAAATCCCAAACGCGATCTATCGCTGCGATAGGTCGCAAGACTTCCTCTTTTAATGGTTGACTTCCAATGGAAGACTTCAGGGGGGTGTAATTTGACCCCTGATCCGGGGGTGCGTTCTGACCCCTGACGTTTGGGTCCGGGGGTGCGTTCTGACCCCCGACAGAATTCACGTCGGGGGGTGTGATCTGGCCCCTGACGTTTTCAGGAACGCGAACCAGATATACCCGAACCCGACTCCGAAACTTGCCTTTCCATTCAAGCCACTTGGCTTTAACAAGCCACTGCGTTTGTCGCTTGATCACCCAAGAGTGATACCCCGTCTCTTCTGTGAGCAGCCGCCTTGACGGCCAAGCAAGACCCTGCCGGTTCGCGTGGGAGCGATAGGCCAGCCAGATGTGCAAGCGCGGTCCGCCCAACTGACGGATCAACTCACCCCGCAGGCTGCGGAGAAACCCATTCAGTGTCATTCAACCCCCGCCCGTTGAGGTTCCGCGCCGGGGTCGCGCAACTGATTGTCTTTCTGTTCAAGCGCCGCCCTCAACAGGTCTTTCACGTTGCGAAAAGCGTTGACGAAATCAGTAATGGGAATGTTCTCGTTCCCGGAAAAACCTGTGATGTGCTGCGCCAAGGTCGGTGAGTCCTCGAAACTGAAGACGACGCGCTGGTCCGTTGCTAGAACCTTGGCGATGTGTTCGCCTTTGGCTGTCAAGAAACTCGCCAAAAGTAAATATGCGGTGTTGTATCCATTTGGCATTCGGTGCTTCCCAGGGTGGTATGTCGGCGCGGATGCGCCCAGGAATTGCTACTGTTTGAAAAGTTCGATTTCCAAAGTTTCACGGCGCGGATCGCCAGGCGGGAGGTTGCGCAGCGCGGCCCGAATTTCGGCCTTGGTCATTATCGGGGTTGCGACCTTGGCCGGACTCGGCTTCGGCACCTGACCCTCCAAGTGCGTAAGCCGGTCGCCCAGGTCGCCCAAGTCGCTGAACTGCAATTCAATATCTTCCGCGCGATCCTGCATCTCCTCAGCGGCGCGCCGAAGGTCGGCGAATTGCGCCTGAAGCGGCGCGAACACACGCACGGCGGCGGCGGTGACTTGTGCCAGAACCGTTGGGGAATCCTGCGCGGCACGCTTGCGGAACTCAACACCCCCTGCCGATTTCACAACTTCAAACGCACAAGCGGGATTTGCTCCGCTGTCCACAAGCGAGATCTCCTGAAGCTGCCATCTTTCGGTCCACCGAACTTGATCGGGGATATTCTTGGCCAGGGCGAAGACGCGGCGGGGTAAATCGGCGGCGCGTTTCATTGTCGAGACGATCCGCTTGCCGCCCACGGACAGCATTCGTAAGGTGCCATCGAGGACTTTTTCCCAAACGTCTTGACTGCCCTTGCTGACAAAAGCCGTGACCCAAACCTGCCGATGCGGATCATCAAAATCAAATTGGATGGCGCGGCCCGCCGCCACAGGTTGGTGCATCTCTCTGAGCGGTACCCCGTCTGCCCACTCCGCGAAGGCGGCTTTAGATCCGTCATACGAGAGAACTTCGCCCTGCTGATCCAAAATTTCACTGGTTCCCACGCCGCGAATCTCACGGCGGGCGCGGTCAATCTTACAAATGGGAAATGAAAAACTGAAATCCTGCATTTGTCCTTCTAGTGTGTGATTTGTGGCGCTCACGCGCCGACTGACGGCGGCAAACTCTGGATGCTCGCCTCTAAGTCCCCCACGCGGCAGAAAACAAGTAGCGTTCGTAGTTGCTCTTCGCAAGCCAGGAACGTCCACTTGTCCTCAAATGGCGAGTTGTACTTTGCACCGAGTAGCCGTGTGGCTAACTGTAGCGCGCGAACGATGAGAGTGTTTGATCCGATGCCATAGTCCCTCTCTAGATGGCTTATGGCGGCGGGGTTGACCCTAAGTAGCGCCGCAAACTGCGTAAGGGTTGTGCCCGAAAGTTCGCGGGCTTCCCGAATTAAGACGCCGATGTTCTGTTGACCGTTCATGGACGCTCCTTGAAAACTTGTTTACGAACTATGCACTAAAAAAATACCCGACCCCAAGTCGGGCGCTTTCACAATTTGGTTTTTGTTGGAGTAGGCAGGCCGATGCAACTGCCCGGACTTAGCAGTTAGCTACCGGGGGCCGTGCCCTTTCTGATCCTCTTACGTTCGTCCCCTGAGCGGGGAGAACTGCTTTAGGCGCTTTCGGCTCGCGCCTTTTTTGTTTACCCAGTGCCGCAATTCACTGGGGAACTGTGCTGCTCGTCGTCCAATATTCGGACGATTTTAGTTGCTTACTTTGGAAAGGCCCTTCATACATAAGGGGTCAAAGTTCCTGTAAAACTCCTTATGCACCAAGACCCCTCCTATAAATACCGAGGGAGATAGGAACTTTTGATTAAGTCGTTGATTGCAAAGACCAAAGATTTCTTACCTGTCATTCCGATCATGCCATTCTAAATCCGGTCGTCTTGGCGTGTGTCGCCCTTCAATATATGCACGTGCGCATCCCCTTTTGGGGCTAAGTTGTTGAAGGGGCGACGCAAAACTTTTTGGCCCACAAAGGCCCTTCACTATACTTTTCCGGTACCACCGGAATCGTTTTTGGCTATGAGAACTTTGGCGGCATACTTTTCTCACCACACATAATTCCCTGGCGAGTTTCTCGCCTGCCTTGCGTGCACTATCTAGTGTTCCCCGGGCGGTAGTGTTGCTTGCCCCGCGAAGGCTCTTCTGGTTCTGTCAACCTGATTTGGCCCACTTTGATGTTTTGATTTGGCCCACCCTAAGTCATTGATTTCAGGTCTTCCCTGGTTTTGTCTGGTCTTTTGCTCTTGCCTCTCCTGTGATGTTTTCTTGCCTTTGCTCGGGTTT
>JALHUF010000678.1 GCA_022866195.1 Terriglobia bacterium | reverse complement strand
CGCCGTGGCCGGCAGCGTATAGCCGACGCGCAGCCCTGGCCGCACCGACTCGACGCTGCTGTCCGATGCCCCAAACCGATACAGCGCCGTGTGATCACAGGCATACCCTTTGATGACCACGCCGTAGTTTTCGCCCGGATGCGCACGCCGCTCAACATCGCCCTGGAACTCCCGACCGTCGAGACCATCAAGAAATCGGTGCGCTTGGGCATGGGCCTGGCCTTCGCCCCGCGCATGTGCGTGGAAGACGAACTGGCGCGCGGCGAGCTGGTCTCGGTGCCCGTCAAGGAAATGCGCATCCAGCGCAAACTCCGCCTCATCTACCGCCGTCACGCTGCGCTCTCCGCCGCCGCGCAGGCCTTCGTCACCATCGCACGCGAAATGGCCATCGTGCGAGGGTAAGGGACTAGGGATTAGGGGTTTGGGGCTGGGGGAATTGATGATTGTCGATTGCCGATTTTGGATTTGCGATTTCGGAATTTCGCCTCTTGCTTTTTCGAATCTCGAGTTTCGAATTTCGCGTTCCGATCTTCGACTTTCGCTTTTCGAATTCCGCTTTTGCGTTTTTCCAGCTTCGACTTTCGAGCCTCCGCCACCCACCTTTTCCACCCAGACCAGCCGCCGCGCCGCGGGAAGCCGAATGGTACGCTACTTCGGCACTAAAGGTTCAGCCACGGGGTGACGATCTCTGCTTCAACCCGCAGGATCTCGTCACCCCTACGCGCCAAAGTATGGAACTGCTTTGGGCTGTCAAAGACCAGCCTGCTACCCTCTAGGAAGCCGTCATATTCCTTCCCTTCCACGCCATCCACTACCACGAACCACCTGTCGGCACGAACCGCTGCATAAGCCACGCGTTTGCCGCCCGGGCTGAAGGCGAGATTGGCAATCCCGTCATATTCCTTCCCTTCCGCGCCGTCCATCACGACCAGCAACTTGCCGCCACGCTTTGCCCCATAGGCCACACGTTTGCTCTCCGGGCTGAAGATCACACCGCGCGCGCCAATCCCGTCACATTCCTTCCCTTCCACGCCATCTACTACGACCAGCCACTTGTCGCCACGCTGTGCGGCATAAGCCAGGCGTTTGCTGTCAGGGCTGAAGACGGCAGCGGCCCAGTCGTCATATTCCTTCCCTTCCACGCCATCCACCACCACAAGCCGCTTGTCGCCATGCGGTGCCACATAAGCCACGCGTTTGCTGTCAGGGCTTACAGCAAACGTTTCTCCAATCATGCCAGGGTCGCGTTTCCCTAATGAGAGTTCTCTCGTCAGCAACTTGATTTCCCCGGGTCGTACCAGCCGGAAAACGGCAATTAGGCACAGCACGAGCAGCCCTGCCGCACACACGAAACCCAGGGCAAATAAGAGTCGTTTGCGCCGCATGAGCCCCTCCTTCGAGAACCAATGTCCAGATTGTTAACGCGAAGGGTACCGCCGATTACACAGCACGTCAACCTCATCTGCCGTTTATGCGGGTGGCACATCCCCCGCACCGGCAAACCGGGGCCCAGGTTTCCGCGTTGCCCTCAGGAACAGGTCTCGAAGCGGAAGCCAGAGATTCTTCGCTACATTCAGGGATTCTTCGCTGGCGCTCAGAATGACAACCACGGCGCCTGTCACCCTGAGCGAAGCGAAGGGTCTCGGCAGTTTCTCGCCGTAATACGGGGATTCTTCGCTGGCGCTCAGAATGACAACCACCGCGCATGTCATCCTGAGCGAAGCGAAGGATCTCTCCTACCGTACCATCCTTCGCTCAAGTCCTTCCACTGGGGATTCATGGATTCAATCAGAGCGATCTTCTTAGCGCGCAGCCAGCCTTTGACCTGCTTCTCCCGCCGGATCGCGGCGCGGACGTCGCCGAAGACTTCATGGTAGGCCAGGCGATGAAGGTTGTACCGGCTCGTGAAGCCGGGCACGCGTTTGAGCTTGTGTTGCAGAACCCGCCGGGTCAGGTTGCTGGTGACCCCGGTGTAGAGCGTGCCGGAGCGGTTGGTCATGATGTACACGTAGTAGGTCTTCATCGGCCGACCTCGCGCCTCCGGATTAGGACAGTCGTTGCATCGCGAGGATAACGAAGGATCTGAGATTCTTCACTTCGTTCAGAATGACAAGCCAGAAGCATGCCACCCCGCGCCCTCGATTGTCATCCCGAATCCTCGATTGTAATCCTGAGTGCTCGATTGTCATCCTGAGCGAAGCGAAGGATCTGGGATTCTTCGCCCAAAAGCCGGGCTCAGAATGACACGGGGGGCGGGCTCAGAATGACACGTGGGGCGGGCGGCCCAGCCGTCACGACAGGCAAAGGCCGCAGCCCGTCAGCCGACGGGCTGCGCTACATCGGGAAAACCCTACGGTTGGAAAAAAGTCAACCGTGCCTACCCACTACACTGGCGCGGAGGAACCAATTCATGTCCCCGGCGGTTTGCCTAGCAGCTCGTCGGCCAGAGCGCTGGCGTCGTAGAGCTTGCGCAGGGCTTCGATTATCGCGGCGCTGTGCACGGAAACGGAGCGGTTATTCTCCTCGTTGTACACCAAGTCTCCCACCAGGCTCTCGATGTTGCCGTCGAAAAGCAGGCCGACGAGTTCCGCTTGGCGATTGATCACTGGCGAGCCGGAGTTCCCACCCGTCGTGTCGCAGGTACTGACGAAGTTGAGCGGCGTGGTGAGATCGAGCGCATTCTTGCGCTCCAGATAGCGCGTCGGCAATTCGTAAGGCCCTTTCAAGCCGAAGCTATAGGCCCGGTCGTAGAGGCCGTAGAAAGTGGTCAGAGGTGGCGCCTGCGTGCCGTTCATGGGATAGCCTTTGACCCTGCCGTAAGTGAGCCGGAGGGTGAATGTGGCGTCCGGATAGGCGGACTTCCCATACGCCGCAAACCGCGCTTTGCCAATCTTCTCCCCCGCCGTGGTTTCCACGCTCTCGATGTTGTCCTCATACCACTTGCGGATTTCCCGCACGGCGGGCTCGATGCGGCGGGCAAAGACGATGAGCGGGTCGGTGGAAGCCTGCACGGCCGCTTCCCCGCCCTCCGCCAGCGACTTCCGCAAGTTGGGGTCGGTAAGCTTGCTCCCGTTGATGACTTCCTTCGCCACCTCAGCAGGCGTCCGGCCAGCCAAGGCGGCTTTCACAAACGGATCGTCGGGACCCAACTCGTCGAGCGATTCCTGCAAGCTGTTCGTCAGCAGAACCTCTTCCATCTTCGGATAGAGCGGCGCGGGAGAAAACAAGCGGAAGCGCAGCGACTCGAGTTGCGAATCGTGGAAGCCGTCCAGACGGCCGCCATCAGGCTTCTTCACCTCGATTACATATTGAACGATTTGCAGGGCCAGGTCCGCCATGCGCGAGCCGCGCAGGTTGCGGAAGCGGTAGGGTTTCACCTTGGCCGCGAACTGCTTCTCGGCCGCGGCAATGGCCTCCCACGCCGGGCCATAGGCCTTGGCCCAGTCAGGATTGGCGGCTACCAGGGCCCGGAATTCGCTCTCTTGCTTCTGTTTGCTGGCGACTAGCGCCTTGTCCAGCAGACCGTTGTACTGACCCGTGAAGGCTTTGAGGGAGTTTTCAATGCCGAAGATCATGCGGGCAGCCTGGCGATTTTCCTCCGGGCCGAGCGCCCCGTATTGCCGCAGCACGCCGAGCCGCCGCTTGAGGGTCTTCAGAACCAGAGGAAGAATGTAGTCACGCTGCATTTCGAGCCCCGCCACGGTGGTCAGCCGGTCGGTAGACCCGGGATGACCGGAAACGAAAACCAGTTCGCCGTCCGCGGCGCCGTGGGCGCTCCATTTCAGATAGTGCTTGCTTTCGATGGGCCGCCCGTTTTCGTAAACGCGGAAAAGCGCGAAGTCCAGGTCATAGCGCGG
>JALHUF010000677.1 GCA_022866195.1 Terriglobia bacterium | reverse complement strand
GCGACCGGCAGAGGGTTGAGCAGCGTGACATGGACGATGCCATAGCCGGGATCGGCGACAACGGCGCTCGAATAGGGGGCGCCGCCGCGGATGAATTGATAATTGCCGTTGGGACGGGAAATAAGCATGGGTTACTCCTTTGGGGTGATTGGTTCTCGCTTGCAGATTGCTGATCTTCAGCATTCAGTGGCGCCGTTGCTACTCAAACCCGAAATTCGAAACTAGAAACTGGAAACTGGAAATTCGAAATTCGAAAATCGAAATTCGAAAAGCACCCCGCAGACTTTAACAACAAGTCTGCGCTACCTGGCCCAAATCCAAAATCCAAAATCTAAAATCCAAAATCAGCCGACGCTCCCTTCGAGGCTCACCCCGAGCAGCTTTTGCGCTTCCACAGCAAACTCCATGGGCAGCTCGCGGAAGACCTGCTTGCAGAAGCCGTTGACGATCATCGAGACCGCGTCCTCCAGCGACATCCCGCGCTGCCGGCAATAGAAAATCTGGTCCTCGCCAATCTTGGAGGTGGAAGCCTCGTGCTCCACCTGGGCACTCGCATTCTTCACTTCCAGGTTCGGGAATGTATGGGCGCCGCACTTGTCGCCAATCAGCAGGGAATCGCACTGCGAGTAGTTCCGCGCCCCCTGGGCGCCTTTCAGAATCTTCACCATCCCGCGGTAGCTGTTCTGGCCGTGGCCGGCGGAGATGCCCTTCGACACGATAGTGCTTCGGGTGTTCTTCCCGATGTGGATCATCTTCGTGCCGGTATCCGCCTGCTGGTAGTTGTTCGTGAGGGCCACGGAATAGAACTCGCCGATGGAGTTATCGCCTTGCAGGATGCAGCTGGGGTACTTCCAGGTGATGGCCGAGCCGGTCTCGACCTGGGTCCAGGAAATCTTGGAATTCGCGCCCTGGCACTTGCCACGCTTCGTGACGAAATTGTAGATACCGCCTTTGCCTTCCTTATCGCCCGGATACCAGTTCTGTACCGTCGAGTACTTGATCTGGGAGTTGTCCAGGGCCACCAGTTCGACGACCGCGGCGTGCAACTGGTTCTGGTCTCGCCGCGGCGCCGTGCAGCCTTCCAGGTAGCTGACGTAAGCGCCTTCTTCCGCCACGATCAAGGTGCGCTCGAACTGGCCGGTGTCCTTGGCGTTGATGCGGAAATAGGTGGAAAGCTGCATGGGGCAGCGCACGCCCTTGGGGACGTAACAGAATGACCCGTCACTGAAGACCGCGGAGTTCAGTGTGGCGAAGAAGTTGTCGCTGTAGGGCACCACGGAGCCGAGGTACTTTTTGACCAGGTCGGATTGCTCCCGCACCGCTTCCGAAAACGAGCAGAAAATAATTCCCAGTTTGGCCAGCTTTTCTTTGAAGGTCGTCGCCACCGAGACGCTGTCAAAGACCGCATCGACCGCCACGCCTGCCAGTAACTCCTGCTCTTTCAATGGGATACCAAGTCTCTCGTAGGTCCTCAGCAGTTCCGGCTCCACCTCGTCCAGACTTTTTGGCCCAGATTCCTGGCTCTTTGGCGCCGAGTAGTAAGTGATGGCCTGATAATCAATGGGAGGGTAGTGGACGTTGGCCCAGGTGGGCTCGCGCATCGTCAGCCAGTGCCGGTAGGCTCGGAGCCGCCAGTCGAGCATCCATTCGGGCTCGCGCTTCTTCGCAGAGATCATACGAATGATCTCCTCGTTCAAGCCGGGGGGGACGGAATCGGTCTCGACCTCGGTGACAAAGCCGTACTTGTATTCACGGTTGGCGAGGATCTCGATTTCCGACTGCGGAGTGGGCATCAACTCTCCTGTTGGCCTCTGGGACCGCTGCAAAACGCTCGGCGGCAACGCCCCTCGAGGCTTAAGAGCTTCCAGCTCTGCACGACAAGGCTATGCTAGCCAATCTGTACAATTTGGTCAAGATAAATTTTGGCTGCTCAGGCTTTGGAATCTGGGGAATAGTGACGGGGTTGAGAATGTTTCAGTTTCGGGGCAGTCAGCCGTCCGGCGGCAGGCCTGAACTAGGGCGGGCTGCTATCTCTGCCTCCTGGTCGCGGCACATAAGGAGTCTGTCCGAAAACTCGGCCGGCATACAGCGGCTTTGCCGCCCCGCTGTGCGGAAAGCCTCTGGCTTTCCGCACGCGATGCCAACAACGTCTTGCCTTACATCGTCCCGCTTGACGGAAAGGCTAGGCCTTTCCGCGCCGCCTGGGTTTTCACACACAATCACGAGGCCTCATCGCCACTGGAGCTACCGACTCGGTTCGCCTTGCCACTCGACGACGGTTTTGCCGTGAAAGGGAGGGGCTTCCCACTCGCGTGCGGTGGGATTCTCCTCGGGTGATTTGAAGACATAGAACTTGGTGGCGACATCCGCGTCGCCGGCCAGTTCCATCGTGCCAGTGCGGGAGTGCGGATCATAGCGCGCCTTCACCAGTCTTGACGTTCGCAGGGCACGCAGATACTGGGCGAGGAAATCCAAGGTGACGGGGATAGGCTGGTAAGCCTCCAAACCCTTCGTCATCCCGGCGAGGATGCGGTCCCACTCCTCCGGCTGGAGGTGCTGGAGGTGGTCAGACTCGTGCGTAAACAGGACGGCCGGCAACAGGCTGTCGAACTCGCGCTGACACTCGACCACCCCGCGACGGATTGCCTCCTCCACCGGCACGCCGCTGGGCGCCCACTCGTAGCCGGCGACATCGCGCACTTCCTCCACAAAGTTGAAGAGCTGGTGGTCGAATTCGGGATAGCCGGGAACATGCAGCCAATCCGCGATGAACACCGGCTCCGGCACGTTGCTGGCGCGGGGCGGCTCGTGGATGAGAAACGGCCCGGCGCGCAGCATGGGTGTGCCGTAACCACGCCCCGGCTCGAGCACGGTCGAGACGAACTCCGTGCCCCAGCGCTTCAGTCCCGCAAAGTTATTCGTGCCGAACTCGTAGAAGTGAGGAATCATGAGTTTCGATGGCGCGATGCCGTGCTCGGTGAAGAACTTCTCGGCTTCGGCGAAGTTCCGGGCCATGACTTCGTCCGGCCAGTCCTGCCCGGCAATATTCCGTCCGCCGCCATCAGTCAGTAGCGGCTCATCCAGAAAGAAAAAGCTATGCCAGCGGCGCGCGTGGACCGAGGCCGTCGCCAATCCTTGCTGTGTGTAACGGGCCAGAGCCCGGGTGGCTTCGGGATCAGCACGCAGGTCGTCAATAAAGATGCCTAGCCACGGTTTCAGCCCGTAGCGGTTGGCGACGGCTACATGCCCCAGATGACGATTCGCGCCCAGCCCGAATCCCGCCACGTCATCGACGCGCAAGGCGAGGTAGTGAGGCATCCCGCGCAGGAGGAACGGCTTGCGCGCCGCCCAGACCAGGCCGCGCCAGACCAGATCGTCGAGCCCGTAGAGCTTGCCCTTCACCTCCGGTTTCGTCCATTCGTATGAAGCCCAGAGGACGGCACGGCCCTGGCCGTATGTGGCGCTCACAAGCAGCGGTTGGTTGCCCACGAGCGCCAGGACTTGTGTCTGGGCGGCGGGGACTAAGCCCAGGGCTGGCAAGGGACGCTTCAGCATTACGGTGCGCGGGACCGGAGCCGACGCGGTGATGTAATGCGTGAGCGGAACCGCAGGCGGCGCCAGCACAGAAGCGCCCATTGTGATTGTCGCGGCCTCCTCAGGCGCGCGAAAGCTGAGGCCGAAAATCTCTTGCACGAAAGGATAGAGCGGGAGGGGTTCGCGGTCCTTCCACCCCGCGACTAAGCCATCAAAGCTGACCAAGCCTGTTCCGGAGCGAATCGCGGCGAGCAGTTGTTCTTGTTGCTCCGCGGTCAGGAAACGGCGCGAGAGGGCCAGGCCACGGTGCCCAATGATGATGAGAGAATAGTTGCCGATGTTGTTTGCCATGCCGTCGCGCGCGAGGTCGCGCACTTCGTAGGGAACTCCGAACTGCACGAGGTAGGGCTCGATGAAGCGCGGAAAATCCTCATAGTCGGCCGACTGGGAGTTGACAATGACCAGCGCGCCAGCGTTCAGGTCGGCGGCGGCGACGGGCGCCGCAGCCAGGACGAACAGAAGCACACTCGCCGTGGCCAGGCGCGCCAGCAGGTTGAGCTTCCTCGCAGCACTCATCGCCAACTCGGTGCGTTCCTCTCGGCCTGGTCGGGTCATCTCTCCGCTTGCCTGGCTCATTTTACGGTGCCGAAACCAGGGTGAAGATTGCCTCGTCGGGCAAATCAATTTGCCCGACGCCGTTTCGGACAGGCACGTTTTCCAGCTTCTGGCAATCGATGGTGCGCGTGGTGGCGTAGAGTTCCCAGGCGGCAGGCGCGCCGTCCGTGCCGGAGAGCGCAATCTGGATGCGATTGGGCCCGCCTTGCTTCACACCGACCACGACCAGCGAATTTGTGGAACCGTTGCGGAAGGCTGAGACCGTCAGGCTGGGAGCATCCGCCTGCGCGGCGATTCTCACCGAACCGGGACGCACGAAATGGTAAAGCTGCTTGGCAGCGTAATAGCGCTTCTTCGGCGAATAGATGTGGTCGGCGTTCTGAACCAGACCGTAGAACGTCAGGCGCGCGTCGTGCTCTTGATAGTTGTCGTAGGCATCCCAGAACAGCGCGGCGCCTGCGCCTTGATTGAGGGCGCGCAGGGCGCGCTGGGTGGCGGTAAGGGAAAAATCCTTCCAGTCGTTTTCGGCCGAGCGATCCAGATCGCGCAGGGCGCCGTACTCCGTCCACCAAACGCGTGTGGTTGCGTACTTGCTGCGTCGCAAGCGCTCCACCTGGGGCGCCAGGGAATCATTCCCATAACTGTGAAAGGAGAAAACGCCGATCTGCTTCATCAGCTCGGCATCCTCCAAAATCGGTCCCATATAGTCGTTGGCCTGCGCGGCCTGATCGGTAACCACCAGCTTCACATCCGCCAGGCCTTCCTTCTTCAGG
>JALHUF010000676.1 GCA_022866195.1 Terriglobia bacterium | reverse complement strand
GAGGATGGCGTGGGTTGCGAACCGGCTTCCGCGGCTTCCGTGGCGGGCGTGCGGAAACTGGTCCGGGCGGGCAAGATCGAGTGGCATGCGGACATCGTCTGCGTGCTGACGGGCACCCAGCTGAAGGATCCCGACTACATCATGCGCCACCGCTCGGCGACGGAGGAGACGCACCAGCGGCTGCGCGTCGAGCCGGACTTGGACGCGCTACGCCGGGCGCTGGGAAAAGCCCTCGGCGTGCCCGCCTAGCTGTGGCAGCGCGCACGCCGCTGCTCCTGCTTCTCACAGCCTAAACGTATGGACGAAGCGCTGCGACGGGAAGTGCGGTTGCTGACGACGCGCCTGGGCGCGATCGTGCAGGAGCAGTGCGGGCCCAAGACGTTCGCGGCCATCGAGAGCCTGCGGCAACTCTCCAAGCAGATTCGGCAGCGCATTGAGCCCGGCCTGCTGAAGGTGAAGCAGCGCGAAGTGGATCGGCTGCCGCTGGCCCGGGCCACGGAAGTGGCGCACGCCTTCAGCCTCTTCTTTCACCTAGTCAATCTCTGCGAGGAGCGGGAGCGGATTCGCCGGCTGCGGGCCTACGAGCGCCAGGAAACCGGGGCGCCGATGTCGTTCCGGCACACCTTCAGCGAAATGCGGCGGCACAAGCTCCCGCTCGCGGCCGTGCGTCGTCTGCTGGCCTCCATGCGCATTGAGCCGGTGCTGACCGCGCACCCCACCGAGGCCAAGCGCCGGAGCGTTTTGAATCACCTCTTGCGTCTGAGCCGAACGCTGGACGAGCTGGGGGGCGAGATTGGCCCCCAGGCGGAGAAAGCCATCGAACCCTGGATCGAGGCGCTTTGGCTGACCGACGAGGTGCGCGAACGTCCTATCACTCCGGCGGTGGAGGTGGAGAGCGCGCTGGTCTTCCTGGAAAGAACCATCTACGCGCTGGCGGGAACGTTCTGGGACAAGTTCTGCGATGAGCTGGCGCGCTTCGCACCCGGCCTGAAGCCTCCGCCTCCCTTCCTGCATTTCGGCTCGTGGGTGGGGACCGACCGCGATGGCAATCCGGCCGTCACTCCCCAGACCAGCCTGGACGCGGCGGAAAGCCTGCGCCAGAGCATCCTCGTTTACTACATCCAGATCTGCCAGCGTATGCTGACGCTGGTCTCTTTCCCCTGCGCGCGTCCGGCGCTGGAGCAGCGTCTGCGGCGCGACCTGGAACGCGACATGCGCCGCTTCCCCGCTACCCGGGCCTTTCAAGACGTCGATCAGCCGCACGAGCTATACCGCCGCAAGCTCCGCGTCATCATCTGGCGGCTGGAGCGCACGGCTGAGAACGCGCCCGGGGCTTACGGCGACGCCAGGGAATTCGAGCGGGACGCGGAAACACTTGAGCACCTGCTCGCCGAGCATCCCAGCCCGCGCGTGGCACGGCTGGGGCCGGGACGGCTGCGCGTGGCGGCGCAGGTTTTCGGTTTCCACGGCGCGAATCTCGACTTCCGCCAGCACTCGTCGGCTACGCGCGCCGCCGCCGAGGAGCTCCTGCGGGCCGCGCAGTTGCCAGCGGACCCTCCCGCCGCGCGCAGCCGCTCGATTCGCCGTTTGCTCGCTCGGCCCCGGATGGAATTCGCTGCCTCGCCGCCGGTCGAGCGCACCATCGAAGAGTTTCAGGCCTTGAAGGAGATTCAGACGCGCTATGGGGAAGCGGCTGCCCCGCACTACATCCTGAGCATGACGGCGAGTGCCGCCGACATCTGGGATGTGCTGTTGCTGGCGCATCAAGCCGACCTGGTCGATTCCGGGCCCGACGGCCGGCTGCGGTCGTCCGTTGACGTTATCCCGCTTTTCGAGACCCTCGATGACCTGGAGGCCTGCCCGGGCGTCCTGGAACAGCTTTTCTCTGACCCCACCTACCGCGGCCTGTTGCGCTCCCGTGCCAACTTTCAGGAAGTGATGCTCGGCTACTCCGATTCGGTCAAGGACGGCGGCTACCTGGCGGCTAACTGGGCGCTGTTCCGCGCGCAAAAGCGCCTGGGAGAGGTGGCCGAGCGGCACGGCGTAAGCCTGGAACTATTCCACGGCAAGGGCGGAACCATCGACCGCGGCGGCGGGCAATCGCACCGCAGCATTCAGGCACAGCCGCATGCCGCGCCCGGCGGCCGGCTGCGCATCACCGAGCAGGGCGAAGTCATCTCGTTGAAGTATTCGAATCCCGCCATCGCCGAGCGCAACCTGGAGCAACTGGTGACGGCGGTGCTCGACGCGCACCTGCTGCACGCCCGGCGTGTTCCGGCGGCCCAGCTCGCCCAGTGGGAAACGTATCTGGCCGAGTTGGCGGCTACCAGCCGCGACCACTATCGCCAGTTGGTTTACGAGACGCCGGAGTTTCTCCAATATTTCTGGCAGGCCACGCCCATCGACCTCATCGAACGCCTGCGCTTGGGCTCGCGCCCCAGCCGCCGCTTCGCGAGCGAAGACCTGCGCGACTTGCGGGCCATTCCCTGGGTCTTCGCCTGGACGCAGTCGCGCCACTTCCTGCCTTCCTGGTATGGACTGGGATGGGCGCTCGAGAAGTTCGCCGCCGACCACGCGCCGCACGGGGTCACCCTGCTGCGCCAGATGCATCAGGGCTGGCCGTACTTTGCCATCCTTATCGATAACGCCGAGACGTCACTGGCTAAGACCGACCTCTACATCGCCCGGCGTTACGCGGAGCTGGCACGCCCCGCGAGCCTGCGCGACACTATCTTTCGCCGCATTGAAGAGGAGTTCCACCGCAGCGTGCGCCAAGTGCTTGAAGCTTGCGGGTCCTCGCACTTGCTCGCGCGCCAGCCCGTCTTGGCCGAGTCCATCCGCCTGCGCAACCCTTATGTGGACCCCTTGAACTTCCTCCAAATCCGCTTCCTCCAAGACTGGCGCCGCGCCCGCCAAGCGCCCCCGGAGCTCTTGCACCTGCTGCAAGTCACCGTGGGCGGCATTGCCTTCGGGATGAAAAGCACCGGGTAGGTTGGGAGCGCAGGCGTCTCGCCTGCAGGAGGAGTGGCGTCACCATGTCTAAGCTGCTGGGATGGCATTCGAGGGGTTACTTGCCTCACTGCGAGGGAGGCAGCATTCCCCAAGCGGTGACGTTCCGGCTTGCAGACTCCCTTCCCAAGGAGTGCCTCGACGCGTGGCAAAAAGAACTCGCCAGCATGACGGAGGAGTCGGGCGCTACCGAGAAGTGCAAGCGAGTCGAGGCATACTTGGACACAGGCGCAGGAAGCTGTTGGCTCCGCGACCCGCGAATCGCCGAACTGGTAGAGAATGCCGTGCTGCACGTTGATGGCAAGCGCTACCGCCTGCACGCCTGGGTCGTCATGCCCAATCACGTGCATGTTCTGATCACTCCCGTGGAGGGATTCAGTCTCTCCGACATCCTGCACACGTGGAAGTCGTATACAGCCAAAGAGGCGAATCGTATTCTTGGGCGCAGCGGAAAGTTCTGGCAGGAAGAATACTTCGATCGCTACATCAGGAATGAAAACCACTACTGGGCTGCAATCGAGTACATTGAATTGAACCCTGTGAAGGCACGTCTGTGCGAGGCTAAGGAGCAATGGAGGTTTGGCAGCGCAAGAAGGCGTGAGAATGCGGGCGAGACCCCGATGGATCGGGGCAGGCTGCCCGCGCTCCCAGCCTCCTAGGGAGGGGGCGAGGGGCGCTACCCACTACGAATTCTGGCTTTCGACGAGTTCGCGGGCGCGCTCGGCGGCGCGGACCACGGCCTTGATGAGGGTGACGCGCAGGCCGCCTTCCTCCAGCTCCAGCAAGCCATCGATGGTGCAGCCGGCGGGAGTGGTCACCACGTCCTTCAACTTCGCCGGATGCTCGCCGGTGTGCAACACCATGGCGGAGGCCCCTAGCAGCGTCTGCGCGGAAAGCTCGGTGGAAAGCTCCCGCGGCAGGCCGAGCTTCACTCCGGCCTCGGCGAGCGACTCGATGATCATGTAAACGTAAGCGGGACCCGAGGCGGAAAGGCCGGTGATGGCGTCCATGTGCCGCTCATCCACCACCACCGCGCGGCCCATGGAGCCGAAGATGACCTGGGCAATCTTCAAGTCTTCGTCGGTGGCGTGCTTGCCGCGGCAAAGCGCACTCATGCCCTGGCGAATCAAACAGGGAGTGTTAGGCATCACCCGGACCACGCGCACCCCGCGGTCCAATTCCCGCTCGATCAGGCGGGTCGTCACCGAAGCGGCGACCGAGATAACCAGCACGCCCTGCCGCACGTCCTTGCGGATCTCGCGCAAGATATCCTTGACCCGTTGCGGCATCACGCAGAGCAGGACCAGATCGGCGCCGGCTACGGCTTGGCGATTGTTGGTGTACGTTCGGACGCCGTACTTTTCGCCGATGTAATCGGCGCGGGTCGGGTCGGCGTCCGTCGCCACCACGCGCGTCACCGGAACCAGTTGAGAGCTGAGGATGCCGGAGAGTAAGGCCTCCCCGATTTTCCCCGCGCCCACTAGCGCCAGCTTCTTGACGTGCAAGTCCCTTCCCGCGTGCGTGCCTTTGTGTGTGGTGTCGGTTCCTGTTTTCATTCTAGTTCTCGGTTTTCAGTTATCCGTCCTCAGCAAAGAATGAGAGCAGCCCGGCAGCCGTGGGACCGTTCGCTCGCCACCAGTCACTCCTCCCTTGTCCCTGCGATTAGCGGCGGGCTTCCGCCTGCGCTGCGGTCACTTCCGCGCTCGGGCGACGGGTCCAGGGCATCATCTTACGCAGCTCGGTCCCGACCTTCTCAATCAGATGCTCCGCCGCCTGGGCGCGCATTGCCAGGAAGCGCTGGCCGCCCCGGGCGCTTTCCTCCATCCACTCGCGGGCAAACGAGCCGTTCTGGACGTCGGCCAGGATTTTCTTCATGGTCTCGCGCACCCGCGCGTCGATGACCACCGGGCCGCGGGTATAGTCGCCGTACTCGGCCGTATCGCTCACCGAGTACCGCATGTACTTGATGCCGCCCTCGTAAATCAGGTCCACAATCAGCTTCAATTCGTTGAGACATTCGAAGTAGGCGATTTCGGGCTGGTAGCCGGCCTGGACCAGGGTCTCGAAAGCCGCCGTGACTAACGCCGAGACGCCGCCGCACAGCACCACTTGTTCGCCGAACAGGTCGGTCTCCACCTCTTCCTTGAAGGTGGTGCGAATGACGCCCGCCTTCAGACACCCCAGGCCCTTGGCGTAGGCGAGGGCGGCCTGCTCGGCCTCCCCCGAGGCATCCTGTTCGACGGCCAGCAGTGCGGGCACCGCCTGTCCCTCCGCGAAAAGTTCGCGCATCCGGTGGCCGGGAGATTTGGGGGCAATCATGATGACATCCACACCCCGGGGCGGCACTACAAACTTGAAATGGATATTGAAGCCGTGAGCGAACAGCAGCGTCTTCCCCTGGCTGAGGTTCGGCTCGATCTGGGCCTTGTACACCTTGGGCTGCAGCGGGTCAGGGAGGAGCACGGCCATCAGATCGCCGCGGCGCGTGGCCTCAGCCGCATCGCAGACCTCGAATCCCGCCTCCTTGGCTTTGGCAAACGGCGGAGAGTCCGGCAGCTCGCCGACGATCACCTTCAGCCCGCTGTCGCGCAAATTGAGGGCGTGGGCATGTCCCTGGCTGCCGTAGCCGAGGATGGCGACGGTCTTTCCCGCCAGCGCCTTCAAATCTCCGTCTGCTTCGTAATAGACCTTGGCCATTGAATCCTCCGGAATGATGAATGCGGAACGATGAAGGGAAAGACGAGCACATCACCCCCTTGTTCATCATTCATCGCTCGTCATTCATCGTTAGTGTTTCATGACGCCTGCGCGCCAATCAGCTCGGATGGCGCAACGCTGGTCTTGACGCGGGCAAAGGGCAGAAATTCCTGCGCGCCGGAACCCGAGACGGCGGAGCGCACCGGCCGGTCTCCCGGAATCTCGAGGAGATACTTGCCCTGGCTGGCAAAAATCAGCTTGGATTCCGGAAAGGTCTGGAGGAAGCGCGACACGCTGCAAGAATGCTCGTCCGCATCGATGAAGACGAAAGAGGCGTCCCCCGCGGGCTCATGCCGGTAGTAGGTGACGTTATAGACTCCTTCGGAGCGCCGCAGGAAATTGAAGATGTGCTCCACATCGGCCTCGGGGGTCTCCACCAGGGCGATCAAAGAAAAGCCCGCGGGCCGCGCCGCCATGGCCAGCGTCACGATACCAACTCCCTTGCGCCGGAAGACGTTCATCAGCCGGCAGGTGCATATCGGATCGTCACTGATTTCCAGCGCCATCAGCCACTGCATGTCGTGCTCCTCAAACCCAAGTCAGTTCCGGCCGCTGTTGCCAGGACCGCTTCGCAGTCTCTGCCGCTCGCCCCGCCGGCCGCGGAGGCATAAGCGGCCATCGCCCCTACACCGCCCACAGATCGTCCAGGGCTTCTTCTTCCTCCACTAAGACCCGGGGCGGCTCTACCACCATCTCCGCCAGCGAGGCACCGGGAGGAACGATGGGATAAACGTTCTCCGCGGGATCCACCCAGAAATCAATCAAGCGCGGCTCGCGATCGCTCAGGAAATCCCGCACCGCGTCCACCACGTCGGTACGGTGCTCGACTCGGACGCCCCGGATGCCGTAAGACTCCGCCAGCTTGGCGAAGTCCGGCGCAAAGCTCAGACTGGTATCGCAATAACGCTTCTCGAAAAAGAGCTCCTGCCACTGGCGCACCATGCCCAGCGCGTGGTTGTTGATGATGGCGATCTTGACCGGAACGCGGTACTGCGCCACGGTGGCCAGATCGTTCAGGGTCATCTGGAATCCGCCATCGCCGACAATGGCAATTACCTGGCGATGGGGAAAGGCCAGTTGCGCGCCCATGGCCGCCGGGAAACCGTAACCCATCGAACCCAGACCGCTGGAGCAAAGCCAGGTGCGGGGCGCATTGAAGCTCCAGAACTGGGCGGTCCACATCTGGTGCTGGCCCACGTCCACGGCGCAGATAACGTCCTCGGCGGCGTAACGGGAGAGGGTCTCGATGACGTATTGCGGTTTCACGCTGTGGCCATACTTGTCGTAAGTCAGGGGATGTTCCGCGCGCCAGGCCTCGATGCGCTGCAACCACTGGTGCCGTCCGGGATGGGCCAGGGGCTTGCCCTCCCCGGCCTGTCGCTTTACTTCCTCCAGTAACGTCCGCAGGGCCTCCCGCGCGTCGCCAACCAAGCCGAGGTCCACGCGGACGTTCTTGCTGATCTCCGCGGGGTCCACGTCAAGATGAATCTTCTTGGCTTCGGGGGCGAAGCCGCTGATGCGCGCCGTGACGCGGTCATCAAAGCGCGCCCCGATGGCCACCAGCAAATCGCAGTGGCAGATGGCCTGGTTGGTGGCGTAAGAGCCGTGCATCCCCAGCATCCCCAGCGAAAGCGGATGGGCAGAAGGAAACGACCCGAGCCCCATCAGCGTGGTGGTGACCGGGATGAAGGTCAATTCGGCCAGTTCGCGCAACTCCTGCCAGGCATCAGACGCGATCACTCCGCCGCCCACGTAAAGCACGGCTCGCTGGCTTTCCAGGATCATTTCCGCGGCGCGCTTGATATCCTCCTCGCGCCACTCGCGCGCCCTCGGGCGCTGCTCGATCCCGGGGGTGGGGGGATAGTCGGGCTCCGCCGTATCTATCAGCACGCTCTTGGGAAGATCCACCAGCACCGGGCCCGGCCGCCCCGAGACGGCGGTCTTGAAGGCCTGATGGATGACAGCCGGAACTGCCGCCGCCGAGCGCACCAGGAACGACTGCTTGGTGGAAGAAAGCGTGATGCCGATGGTGTCGGCTTCCTGGAAGGCGTCCTTCCCCAGGACGCTGCTGGCTACTTGGCCGGTCATAGCCACCACGGGGATGGAATCCATCATCGCGGAGGCAAGGCCCGTAGTCAGATTAGTGGCGCCGGGGCCGGAGGTCCCCAGGCAAACCCCAGGCTTCCCCGAGGCGCGCGCGTAGCCATCCGCCGCAAAGGCCGCTGCCTGCTCGTGCCGCACCAGGAGGTGCCGGATGCCGCCGCTGTAGAGGGCGTCGTAAAGGGGCAATACGGCCCCGCCCGGCAGCCCAAAGAAGACCTCCACCTTCTCGCGGCGGAGGCTTTCCAGCAGAATTTCGGCACCCGTGAAGAGCTTTCCCATAGTTTCCCGCGTTTAGAGCCCGGCCGAGGCTCAATACCGACCAGTCGGTAGGTAACGTAGCACAACCCCACCACCCCCGTCAACCCTTTCCTTGTGGGCTTTAGACCGGAATGAAGGTGGGCTTTTGAGGCACGGCGCCCCGCCCCCGCAGCGGCGGCAGGGCGACTTGTGGCCACACCCCGTTCCACTCGCGGGCGCCGGCATTCGTGGGCCTGAAGTCAGCCGTGCAGCAATCCACACCCCGCCGGGCAAAGCATTTACGTACTGCCGCGACGGCCCTAGCGGACCCCTCCTGGGCGAGGACGCCTACCGCCGGGCCTGACCCGCACACGAAGACAGCGAACACGCCCGGCACCCGAACCCCCAGGGCGTCTTCCAGGCCGGGGACCTCCTTCTGGCAGGTAGGCGGCAAGGGGGCATCAAACCAGGACGACTCCTCGTTCCCCGGCCGAGCGAAAAACTCGGCAAGCGTCTCCGCCCGGCTCAGATGGGCCGCCGCGCCCAGACCCGGCGGCCGAACCGAGGAGCATTGCCTTCGCGCGCGGGAGGCCGGCGAAGCCTCGGGCACTACCACACTCAGCGTGAAGTTCTCCGGGACGACGGTGCACCGGTGGACCTGCGAGGCCCCTTCGGGGGTCGTCACCACAAACCCGCCCAGCCAGGCCGCCCGCAAGCTGTCTTGGCGATCGTCGTAAATTGCCGCCAGCTCGAAAAGCGCCTTCTCATCCAGGCCCAGCCGGAACAGGCGCTCCGCTGCGAGCAGCCCAGCCAGAACCGCGGCGGTGCTGGACCCCAGTCCGACCGCCACCGGCAGGGAGCTGTAAATTTCAAAGTCGGCGCCGGTGAACTCAAATCCTCTCAGGTGCAGGGCCGCCTCCAAGGTGCGGACCACCCAGTTGGAGCGGTCGCGCGGCACGCGCTCGCCGTGCGGGCCGAAGTAGCGGAGGCCCACGTGCCCGTCAAGCCGCGGGGTGACCTTGACGTTCAAGGGCGCGTCCAGCGCCAGCGCGGCGCAGTTCATCGCGCCACCGAAGTTTCCTACGGTGGCTGGCACGCGCACCAGAACGGATTGGTTCGCCATGGTGCCCCCTATCTGCGGACAAAGCGGCTGACACCTGTCCCGCCGGCGGCTCTGCCGCATTCGCAGAATAGAGGTTGTCGGTACCCATGTGAAATCGGGAATTTTTATCGGTGGGATAAGAAAAGATGTCGGCGACTAGGAGTGGACTGTTCGTTGTCCGCAGTCCGTTGCCGTGGTGTGACTGGCAACTGACAACTGGGAACTGACGACTCCCCTCAGCGCAGCAATTCCTCGAGCCGCACTGCCTGGTCGGTCTTCTCGTCGCGGTATTTGATGATGACGGGAGTGTAGAGGGAAAGGCCGAGTTCCTTGCCGCGGCCCTTCGTGACGGCGCGCGCGCCGGGAACGACGACCGCGCCCGGCGGAATCATCAGTGGTTTGTCGCCTTCGCGACGGTAGACGGTATCGCGCACCAAATCGTAAACGGGCGTCGAGCCGGTCAGAATGGTGCCGGCAGCAAGCACGGCGCCGGCGCCCACGATACATCCTTCATAAACGCCGCAGTTGCCGCCCACCAGGACATCGTCCTCGATAATCACCGGCATCGCGCCGATGGGTTCTAGTACTCCGCCGATTTGCGCGGCAGCGCTGATGTGCACTCTCTTGCCGACTTGCGCGCAGGAGCCCACCAGCGCGTGGGAGTCAATCATCGTATCGTCGTCCACGTAGGCTCCCACATTGACGTACATCGGCGGCATGCAGACCACGCCCTTGCCGAGGTAACAGCCGTCGCGAATCGCTGAGCCCCCGGGAACAATCCGAATGTTCCGGTCCGCCGGAATTTGCTTCACCGGAAACGTGTGCTTGTCGCGGAATTGACTTGGTAGCGCAACTTCCGCCGTCTGAAGTTGCGGCTCTTGTGTAGCGCCGGCCGGAACCCGTCCCGATGCAATCGGGAGGCCGGCATCTGTAGCGGCGATGTCCTCATCGCCGCTCGCGTCCGGCGGCGGGGACGCCGCCGCTACAGGGCCCATCTCCACAACCCGGCCAATGCGGAACCCCAGCAGAATCCCTTTCTTCACCCAGGTGTTCACCTTCCACCCTGTGGGCGAGGTCGGATCCGGTTCCGCCGCCCGCACCCGTCCCTCGTTCAGCGCGGCCTTCAGCTCATCAAAGGCGTGGAAGTATTCCTCACTGTACTGCTCAGTCTCCTCCGCGAAAAGCTCCTCAATTCGGTCCGCAAGATCATTCATCTTGACCTTCCCGCATTGGGACGGGCACAGCACGTGATGCATCCGGGCTTGATTTCTTCGACCTCCATGGCACGGCATCTTGCCACAAGCTTCTTAAACACTGGGGGACTAAGTCTTCTCGGTTGGAGATTCCAGGGGTCAATCCGCACCTCGAACTGTCCCGTGAGCTTTCTGGCAGGCGGCAAGGACTTGAACTTTACTAGCGCATAGAATACCGGTTGATCCTGCTCATCCAGTCTCTTTGCGGAGTTGTAGTCCCAGAGCAAGAGCATGACGGGGACCTCGCTTGTTGTGTATTCTTTCCATTCACGTTCGGAAAACGTGACCCGACATCTGTGGAACGGGCCACGCCAGGGCTTGACACGGGAGCTTACTGGAGCCTTGACGTCAACAATCAGGACGCCGTGCTGCTTGCCGACGACGATGTAGTCGGCATAATCACGCAAATAGGGCGTAAGTCCACCCTGCTTGGGAAGCAACGCAGGATTCTTCTTGATGCTCGCCCAAGACTCTTCTTCGCCCTTGAGAACGCGATACCCCAAGCGGGGAAACACGAACCGACTCACAAGCTGGAGACGGAGGCCGTTCAATCGCCATTCCTCGTGGGTCCTCCTTTCCGAGAGTAGCGCATTCCGGATTGATTGCTGGGTGCTCATTGGATAGTGGTGCGTGCACCGCGCTTCACGCGGGTGCCTTCCTACCGCCCGGAAGGGCGGCCCTACGGCGCGGTGCTGCCCGAAAGCAATCCTTGTGCGGCCAGGACCTTCTCCAGCTTGGCGCGGTTCTCAGGTTTCATCGGCACCAGGGGCAAACGGTACACTTCCTCGATCAGGCCCATCATGGCCAGCGCGGCCTTGACGGGGATGGGATTCGTCTCCAGGAAGTTTGCCTGCATGAGCGGCAGGAACTGGAAGTGTAGCTGGCGCGCCTCGACGAGCTTACCGTCGAGCAGCAGATGCGCGAGTTTGGTCATCTGTGCCGGGATTTCGTTTGAGACCACGGAAATCACGCCCACGCCCCCCAGCGCCATGAGCGGGAAGGTAAACGCATCGTCGCCCGAGAGCACGCGGAAGCCGGTCTCGACGGCACTCAAAACTTCCATCTGCTGCGTGATGCTGCCGGAAGCTTCCTTGATTCCGATGATGTTGGGAATCTTCGCGAGGCGCGCCACCGTGGCCGGCTCGATATTCGATGCCGTGCGTCCGGGAACGTTGTAGAGAATCACGGGCAGCTCCGTCGCCTCCGCGATGGCTTGGAAGTGTTGGAAGAGGCCCTCCGGCGTCGGCTTGTTGTAATAGGGCGCGACCGACAGTATCCCCTCGACGCCGAGCTTCTCGACTTCCTGAGCCAGCTCGATCACCTTGCGCGTGTTGTTGCCGCCGACGCCGGCGATGACGGGCACTTTCTTCGCGACCTCCGCCATCACCACGCGGATGACGCCCAGGTATTCGCCGTGTTCGAGCGTGGGCGCCTCGCCGGTAGTCCCGCAGGGAACCAGGAAATCAATTCCCTCCCGGAGCTGGAACTGCACCAGCCGTCGCAGCGCCGCTTCGTCCACTGTGCCGTCGCGCTCAAAAGGGGTCACCAGCGCCGTACCGCAGCCGCGGAGTTCGAAATTCATGGCCTCCCCCCTCATCGAACGCGAAAATCGAAACTGGAAACCAGAAATTTGAAACTGGACCCGGCCTAATGTCGCGCGGCCGCACCCAGCGAACCACGAACAACTAGCCACGGACCCGCTTTTCAGTTCCCCAATCGGCAATCGTCAATCGACAATCCCCTAGCACCTAGCCCCCAGCCCCTTTTTCCAAAACTTCCGCAAAGCTGAAGAGTCCTTTCTTGCCCACCACCCAGCGCGCTGCGTAGAGCGCGCCCTCGGCAAACCCTTGGCGGCCGCGCGCCGTGTGACGCAGAACCACCGTGTCGGCCTCGGAATCGAATCCCAGTTCGTGTACCCCGGGGATGTGCCCCGCGCGCACGCTGGCCACCGGGATTTCGCGCCCCGGCAGATACGGCTGGACTTGCCGTTTGATTTCCAGCGCCGTGCCGGAAGGCGCATCTTTCTTGAATTTGTGGTGCGCCTCGGTGAGGTAAGGCTCATACATGGGAAAGCCGGCGAAGATTTCCCCTGCCGCGCGCGCCAAGCGATAGAAGAGTTGCACGCCGATGGAGAAGTTCGCAGCGTAAACCATGCCCACGCCGCTCGCCTCAATCACCTGGCGGACTTCCGCGACACGCTCGTGCCAGCCCGTGGTCCCCACCACCAGATTGCAGCCCAGCGCAGCCACGCGGCGGATATTCTCGAGCACGGCGCCGGGCTCGGTGAACTCCACGCAGACGTCGATGCCCTGGAAGTTCCCCCGCGTGATGCCTGCCCCGTTCTGGTTGGCGTCGATGTCGAGGGAGAGACGAACCTCGAACCCCCGCTGCGGAGCCAGTTGGGCAATCACCTTGCCCATCTTGCCGTAACCCAGGACGGCGAGACTTAGCGGGCGTGCTGTTCCGGAGTTGGCAGAGTGGTCATGCATGTTAGGCGACGCCAACAAGCCAGAAAGGTTAAAGTGTAAAGTGTAAAAGGCTATCGTTCGGACTCTTACCCTTTAACCTTTACCCTTTACACTTTCCTGAAATCCGGCACCTAGTCTAAATATCCTTCCGCCTTCATCAGCTCAGCGTTGAGCAAGGCGGCGCCGGCAGCGCCGCGAATGGTGTTATGGCTGAGCGCCGTGTACTTGAATTGCAGCACCGGGCAAGGCCGGACGCGCCCGACCACCGTGGCCATGCCGTTCTCGGTCCAGACATCGAACTTAGGTTGCGGCCGGTCCCGCTCCTCGCGCACAATGATGGGATGCTTCGGCGCGGAAGGCAAGTGCAGTTCCTGGGGCCGGGCATGAAACTTCCGCCAAGCCTCAATCAAGTCTTCCACCGTGGCCTTCGTCCGCAGGGAAACCGAGATGGACTCCGTGTGCCCGTCTTCGACCAGTACGCGATTGCAGTGCGCGCTGACGGCGAAGTCGCCCATCAGCACGTGGCCATCCACAAACTTGCCCAGCAGCTTCCGCGTTTCGCGCTCAACCTTTTCTTCCTCGCCGCCAATGAAGGGAATGACGTTGCCGATGATGTCCAGCACGGGCAGGCCGGGATAGCCGGCGCCGGAAACCGCCTGCATGCTGGTCATCATCACCTTTTCCAGCCCAAAAGTCTTTTCCAGTGGCGCCAGGGACATCACCAGGCCCACCGTCGTGCAATTGGGATTGGTGACAATCATGCCCTTCCACTTTCGTTCGTGCTTCTGGACGCGGACTAAAGCGAGATGCTCCGGATTGACCTCGGGAATGAGCAAAGGAACGTCCGGGTCCATGCGGTGATTCGAGGAATTCGACACGACGACGTGGCCAGCGTGGGCAAATTCCTTCTCCACCTCACCCGCTACCTTGGAATCGAGCGAGGCGAAGACCAGTTGGGGAGCCTTGCCCGGCTTGCACTCCTCGACCGGCAGTTCGCGCGCGGTCTTGGGCAGAGGCTCACGCAGGCGCCAGTTGCACGCCTCGGCGTACGTCCTGCCCGCCGACCGCTCCGAGGCCGCCAGCCACGCGACCTCGAACCACGGATGGTGTTCGAGTAGGCTCACAAAGCGCTGCCCCACCATCCCTGTGGCCCCCAGGATACCGACTTCGATTTTTCTCATGATGGCTTTCTCGCGGGATAAACCCGCGCGTACTCCTTTCTGCCCCCAAATCAATTGACGATTGAAGATTGTCGATTTCGAACTTTTTTCAGTCGACAATCCTCAATCATCAATCTTCAATTCGTCTTGCCTTGAGCTCTCGCAGCAGCCGGCAATAAAGGTCTACGGCGTGCGTCAGGTCGGCTTTCCGAACCCGCTCGTGGTCCGTGTGTGCCTCGCGGATAGAGCCCGGGCCCAGAAGCAATGGCCGACCCCAGCCCGTCAGGTTCGGCAAGTCGGTGGTGAACGCAACGACTTCCGTCTCGAAGCCGTCGAGCTTCTCCATCCTGAGCGCAGGCGTATCGCGGACAAACTCGAATTCCGCCCGGCCTGCCAACAGCCGCCCGTGGGCGGCGCGCAGCTCCCGGCCGTCGTCCACCGTGCGGATAAGAACTTGGGCCTGCGCCTCATCCGGAACGACGTTGGCGGCACGCCCGCCGGAAATCACCCCGATGTTGAGTGTCGAGGGTCCCAGCACGGGGTCGGCGGGCAAGGGGAGCTTCCGCACGTCGGCCAGGATATCCAGCAGCTTCTCCACGGCCGATTCCCCCAGCTCCGGATAAGCCGAATGCGCCATCTTGCCCTTGGTGCGCACATCCACGCGCAGAATGCCTTTGCTGCCCAGCGCCAGCTTGTTGTCCGTAGGCTCGCCGTTGATGATGTACTTCGCGCCGCGCGGTGAAAGGTTGGCCACCCGCGCGCCGTCGCTCAGCGTTTCCTCGCCCACCAGAAACAGCAGGCCGAAGTTTCCCACGCCCTCGCCCACCAGCCGCTCCGCCGCCGCGATCTGCGCGGCTATGATGCCCTTGGCATCGCACGCCCCGCGTCCGTAAATGAATTCCTCATCTTCGCGGGCCGGGAAAAAGGGCGGAACCGTATCGAGGTGCGTGCTCAGCACGACTTCCGGTACTCCCCGCGTGGCAAACACGTTGGCGCGCTCGGGGCCCACGGGCTGGAGATCAACCTGGTAGTTCCGCGCCGCCAGGTAGTCGCGCACGAAGGCTGTGCACGCGCGCTCGTTACCCG
>JALHUF010000675.1 GCA_022866195.1 Terriglobia bacterium | reverse complement strand
GCGGGGAACGCCTGCGTCAACGGGGCTTTCAATCGTAGCCCATCAAAAGTTCCCGCAGCAAGCGCGCAGGACCTAACACCCGCCAAATCCACAGCCGCATCGCCCATAGCCGACCCGGCTGATGGCTGACGGCTGAAAGCTGATAGCTACTGTTACTTCTTCGCCGGCGCTGCCGGCGCGCTCTTGGCGGGCCCAGTGTCGAGGAGGGACCCGCTCGAATGCTTGGTTGCCCAGATGGCCAGGGTGACGGCGGTGACCATGAAGATGCCCGCCAGCACCCAGGTCATTTTCGCGAAGGTCGTTACCGCGCCGCGCGGCCCGAACGCCGCCTGGCTGACCCCGCCAAAAGCCGCGGTGATATCCACATTCTCTCCGCCCTGGATCATCACAATCAGGATGAGCAGGACGCTGACCAGGACGTGAAGCACCACTACTGCCGTGTGCATTGGACCTCTTTCCCTAGCGGGGCTCTAGGCTCGCCGGTAGTTCACGATGGCCGAGAAGGAATCCGCCTTCAGGCTCGCGCCACCTACCAGCGCCCCGTCGATTTCCTCCTGGGCCATCAGTCCGACGATATTATCCGGCTTGACGCTGCCTCCGTACAGAATGCGCAACCGGCCGGCAAGCTCTTCTCCGTACTTTTGCCGGACCAGTCCCCGCAGGTAGCGATGACTCTCCGCCGCCATTTCCGGCGTCGCCGTGCGCCCCGTGCCAATGGCCCAGACTGGCTCGTACGCAATCATGATACGGGAAAAGTCCTGCGGGGTCAACCCGGCGAACCCGCCCTGAAACTGCCGCTGGAGCACCTCGACGGTCTTGACGGCCTCGCGTTCGGCAAGGGTTTCGCCCACGCAGACGATGGGCGTTAACCCGGCCGCCAGCGCCGCCTTAAGCTTCCGGTTCACATTCTCGTCCGTTTCGCCGTGGTCCTGGCGGCGCTCGGAGTGCCCGATAATCACGTGCGTGCAGCCGGCCTCCACCAGCATCGCTGGGGAAACATCGCCGGTGTGCGCGCCTTCCTTGTCCCAGTGAACGTCTTGCGCGGCGACGGCGAGGCGGCTTCCCTTCACCGCCTCCGCCACAGCGCGCAGCGCCGTAAAGGGCGGGGCCACCACCACCTCGCAGTGGTCAGCTTGCGCGACCAGCGGCCTGAGCTTGCCGACAAACTCCACCGCCTCGGCGATGGTCTTGTACATTTTCCAGTTACCAGCGATTACTGCTCGTCGCATGTTTGAGGTCCTTGGCTAGAAGTAGGCAGTCGGCAGCAAGCAGCAGGCCAGGGCCACCAGGTAATCTCCGCTTGGCGCGCGGCGTGTCCCCCTAAGAAAGGAGAGGCTCACTATTCCCCGGGCTTTGCCGGCCACCGAACTCGGACTTTGCGTTCCGTTGCCACAACGAAACAGCGCGCCCACTGGGCAACGTCTTCTTCTCGAAAAAGATCCTCGACCCGTTGGATTAATGCCCGCCGACTAGGCGTGCGAAGACGGATCAGCAGGATGCCGTAGTGCGACCCAGGCATGAAACTCTGCGCGTTCGAGAAATCCATGTCCTGCGTAATGAGGAAGCGTGTTTCGCGCTGAGCTGCTTCCCAAACTACAGGATCGACTCTGCCGGCGATTCCCTCCTCTCCGACCGTCTGGACATCGTGCCCCATACCAGCCAGCCGCGAGGCCAAGCGCCGCGGGAGATTCTCGTCGAGTTTGATCTTCATCGAATCTGGGGGATGGCTGGCAGAGGAAGATCCTCTTCCGCCGAAGCCGCGGCAAAAGCAATCGCGGCCCGGACGTCCTCCGGCTTGAGGCTGGGGAAATCCTCCAGGATATCCTCCACGGAATCGCCTTGCGCGAGACTGGCGAGGACGGTCCGCAGAGTGATCCGGGTGCCCTTTAAGACCGGTTCCCCGCCGCAGATTTGTGGGTTGCGGACAATGCGCTCAGCGTAAGGGGCCCGGTCTCCCTCAGTCCCGCTCATGCAAATTCTCCTCGCTTCCCCTTATCCTAGCAGAAGGCAAGCAAAGTAGCGACCGGCCGCGGTCAGGAGGCGGAAACAGTGGACGGCAGGCGGCTTTCTGCCTACTGCTTTTCGCTCAGCGCGGCAACGCCGGGGAGTGTCATCCCGGAAAGGAATTCCAGCGAGGCGCCCCCGCCAGTGGAGATGTGGGTGATCTTCGACTCCACACCCGCCTTGGCAATTGCCGCCACGGAATCTCCGCCGCCCACCACCGACACGGCCGCAGACGCCGCCACAGCGCGGGCCACTTCCAGCGTTCCCTGGGCGAACTGATCGATTTCAAACACGCCCATCGGTCCGTTCCAGACAATGGTCTTAGCGCTGGCGATTTCTGCCGCGTAGGCCGCCCGCGTGGCTGGCCCGATGTCCACTCCCATGCG
>JALHUF010000674.1 GCA_022866195.1 Terriglobia bacterium | reverse complement strand
GACGCCGCTTATGCCTATCAGCAGGCGGTGGAGCGCAAGGAGAAGATCGTTGTCGGCGTCAATCAGTTTGTGTCGGAGGAGAAGCATCCCATCGAAATCCTTACAATCGATGAGAGCGTGGCGCGGCACCAGCGCCAGAAGCTCACAGAACTGAGAGAGAAGCGAGATAAGGCTCGGGTGCAGGCGGCGCTGGAAGCCCTGGGGAGCGCCGCAGCAACGGACCAGAATTTGATGCCCTATGTGCTGGAAGGCGTGCGTGCCTACGCCACGCTAGGCGAGATGTGCGACGTCCTGCGGCGCGTGTTTGGAACGTACGAAGAGCCGGCGTTCTGTTAAGAGCAGCGACGAGTGAATAGTGACGAGTAAAGTTAGAAGATTGAACAATGAAGTATAAGCGCCACGCGATGTGAAGGACACGCTTCATTTTGCCGTTTAGCTTTTGCACTTCGTTCTTTTCTTTTTGCTCGTCACTTGTCACTCGTCACTTTCACCATAATGGCTGAGCGCAAAATCCGCGTCCTAATTGCCAAGCCCGGTCTGGACGGCCACGACCGCGGGGCCAAGATCGTGGCCCGCGCCCTGCGCGATGCCGGAATGGAAGTGATCTACACCGGCCTGCGCCAAACGCCTGAGCAGATCGTCGTCGCCGCGCTCCAGGAAGACGTGGACGCCATCGGCATCTCCATCCTCTCCGGCGCGCACAACACTATCCTGCCACGCATCGCGGACCTGATGCGCGCCCAAGCCCTGGACGACACCCTCCTGGTGGTGGGCGGGATCATTCCCGACGAAGACATCCCCAACTTGAAGGAGGCGGGCGTCGCCGAGGTTTTTCAGCCCGGCACGGCAACGCAGGAAATCGTGGAATTCATCCGAAGGCACGTGCGTAAGGGCAAGTGACAAGGGCAGGGCAAAGGACAAAGTGTGAAGTGTAAAGGATAAAGTACAAAGTGTGAACCTACGGCAAGCGACGCGCATGGTCTCCTTCATACTTCACACTTCAACCTTTACACTTTACCCTTCACCCTTCACACTTCAGCCTTTGGCTTTCTCCGATGGAACTCCACAGCCACAACGCCGTCGCGGTGATCGCCTTTGCGCGGGGTGCCGGCTACCCGCGGCTCACGCGCGCGCTGCTCGCAGAGCTGGGTGAGCTTCTGGCTGCCGTGCGGCGGGAAGGGTTGTTTCGTGGCGTGGTGCTTGCGTCCAATGAGGACTCCTTTGCCACCGGGGCGGACCTCGATGAGATTGTGATGCTCGAGGGTGTTGCGGCGCGAGAATTCGCGCGCCTGGGCCAATCGTTGCTCGACCAAATCGAAGGCTTCCCCCTGCCCGTGGTAGCGGCCATCCGCGGCTACTGCCTGGGCGGGGGGTTGGATCTGGCGCTAGCTTGCCACGGGCGGGTCGCCACCTACGACGCCTCGTTTGGTCATCCCGGGGCTTCGCTTGGGTTGCTGACGGGCTGGGGCGGGACGCAACGGCTGCCGCGCTTGATTGGCAAAGCGCAAGCGCTCGAAATCCTGCTCACCGGCGAGCGCATTCCCGCCACGCAGGCCCTGACGCTGGGCTTGGTGGACGAACTGGTCTCCTCCGCCGATTTGATCGAGTGCGCGGCGCGACGCTGCACCACACTTGCCAGGGCACGTGGCGGCGACCTTCCCGACGCAGCCGGGACAGGTTAGGGCGGCATTATCTTTCTGCCCGAATGCCCGCCTGAAGGCGGCCTGCACGAGCCGCGGGCGGCAAGAAGATGAAACGAGAGATCGAGCTCGATAACACGCCTGCCTTCCCTGCCCTTTCCAAGCGCGCGGCACGACGCGCCATCCAGCGCGCGTTTGTGCTTGTGGGCCGCGACCGCCGCATCTGCCAGCACCTGCGCGAAGCCGACCTCACCACGCTCTGGCTGCTAGAAGACTGGGGATTCGAATGGACCGTTGTCCTCGACCACGCCAGGCTTGAGTTCCACCGCGGTCGCGTGGGAAAGCCGAACCTGACGTTTGCGTGGCGCACCGCCGAGGCCTTCTTCAGCCAGATTGAAACCGGCAGGCCGGTGGAAGGCGCGTTTGAGTTGCAAGGTGATCCGGCGTGGAAGAAGCTCTGCGAGCCGCTTTACGACGCCTTCTGCGGTTCGCTGCGCGGCGTCCTGCACAACCCGATTGACGACGCCGGCGAACGCTTGTTGTAGCGCCGGCCGGAACCTGTCCCGATGAAATCGGGAGGCCGGCACGTGCCGCCGAGAGGGCGGCGCTGCAGAATCGGCGACAGGGCCGCAGATTATTGTGAAATCGGTGGGTCCTGAGCGGTGGCCGGCCGATTCTCGTGTGTCCAGCGGATAAGGCCGGTCTCCTCAGTAAAGTTGCGGTTCCAATCCGTGCACCCGGCATCACTTGGAACCGCTGTGAGCGTGTACGTCGTAATCTCCCCGACGGAGTTCAGCGGCCCGGGTGTGTAGGTAAAGGTGTAGGCCGCCCCCATGGTAGTGGCGCCACGCCGCTCTCCACGGAGCGTCACCACCCCTTACCCTTCGCTGGCAGTTTGCCGGCGCGGGTTTTTGCGATAGACTCTCAACCCTGATTGGGAGTTCTCTGTCACTGGTTGAACATGAGCCTGACCGGATTTACGTCCACCACCTTTCGCGTCCGCTATGCCGAGACGGACCAGATGGGCGTGGTGTATTACGCGAATTACTTCATCTGGTTTGAGGTGGGGCGGACCGACTTCTGCCGTCAGCGCGGATTTGCCTACCGCGACATGGAAGAGCAGGACCAGCTCTACATCATCGTGGCCGAGGCGCGTTGCCGCTATAAGGCTCCGGCGCACTACGATGATGAAGTCGAAGTGCGCACCTACCTGAAAGATGTCCGCAAGCGCGTGCTGGTCTTCGGCTACGAGATCTATCGCACCGCCACGGACGAACTGCTGGCCGAGGGCGAGACGGTGCACGTGATTACCAACCGCGAAGGGCGTCCACGGCCGCTGCCGGACAAGTATCGGGAGCTGTTGCTGACAGGTGCCGAAGAAACGTAGCGTCGCCCTTTAGGGCGACATGCTGTTAACCGTTGGTCGTGGGTTGTTGGTTGTCAGTGGTGAGAGGTACTGAATGGCTCGTCCCCTTCTCCTGACTGGAAAGAACCTGACGCGCGAGGATTTCTACGCGGTGGTTCTTGAGAATCGTCGCGTGGCGCTCGACCCTCGGGCGCGGCGGGCCATGCAGCGCTCCCGGGCGCTTGTCGAGAAGATGATTCGGGAGAAGAAGGTTGTCTATGGCGTGACGACGGGCTTCGGCGGCCTCTCCACCGAACACATTGCCCCGGCGCAGGCGCGGCAGTTGCAGGTGAACCTCGTACGCAGCCAT
>JALHUF010000673.1 GCA_022866195.1 Terriglobia bacterium | reverse complement strand
CTACATTCACTCCCAAGTGCGCTGCTTCCTCTTCCCCAAGCAGCAGGACGTTCAGGTCTTTCGCGAAGGTGTACAACGTCACAATCCCGAGAACGACTACGGGCAGGAGGATGCGAAGCTGCGTTTCCGTCACGACGCTCAGGTCGCCCATCAGCCAGAAAGCGATGCCGCGCACATCACGCGTGGAGAGCAACGTCAACACGAAAAGAATCACGGCCGAGAGAAATGAAGCGGTAATCACGCCGGCCAGCACCAGGGTGTAGCTTGCCAGTCGCCCCGCCCGGCGTCCCAGCAAGTAAACCCAGGCCATGGTGACCAGCGCGCCGGCGAACGCCACCAGGGGCGAGGCGGCCGCGAGCCGTCCGCCCACCCAGAGGGCGATGATGGCTCCCAGTGCCGCCCCGCTTGAAATTCCCAGCACGTAGGGATCAGCAAGAGGATTGCGCAGGAGCGCTTGCAGGGCCGTGCCCGAAACCGCCAGCGCCGCGCCCACCAGCATGGCCAGCAGAACCCTGGGCAGGCGGATTTCCCGCACAATAACACGGGCCTCCGGAGACGACGCCGCGCCTGTTAATCCTGACCAAACTTCGCGCCAGGACAGGTGCACGCCGCCCAGCGCCAACGCGCCCAGACCCACCACCAGCAGGGCCCCAACCAAATCAAGCGTCAGCGCCAGGACATTGCGGCGTGTGGCAGCCAAGGTCGTGGGTTGTCTGTCTGCGGCACGGCGTCCGGCGGGTGCAGCATGCGCGCCACTTCTTCCAGCGCATCTACCAACCGCGGACTGGGGCGAATAATCGTATCGGAGATGAAATACATCCGCCGATTCTTGACGGCGCGCAGGTCTCTCCAGCCGGGTAAGTGCCGCAATTCTTCCAGCTCCGGAGAGAACGATTCTGCGCGCGGAAGTAGGATTACATCCGGATCGCGACGGAGCGCTTCCTCAAGGCTCAGGCGAGGCCACTCGCCTGGCAGGTCTTCGCTGATCGAAACTCCGCCCGCCCGGTGAATTACGTCGGTGATGAACGTGTGCGCTCCAGCCGTAGTAAGCGGTCGATACCAAACGACGAAGAGGACCCGGGGACGCCCGCGGCCCGCAACGCCTTGTTCCACCGCCGCGATTCTCCGCCGGAGGCCTTCCACCAACTGTTCTGCCTCCGGTGCCTTACCCAGGACCCGGCCCAGGTCTTCGATGGAGTGCAGCGTCTCCTCCACGCCGCGTGCCGTGACGCCGTAGAGGGGAATCCCCAACCGCGCCAGTCGATCTGCTGTCTCAATGCGATTGGCCTCCGGGCTGCCCAGCACCAGATCGGGCTTGAGCGTCACAATCTTCTCCAAGCTCGGGTTGAGAATGGGGCCGACGTGCGGCTTCAGCTTAGCTTCGGTAGGATATTCACAGTAGTCGGTATCGCCTACCAGGCGATCAGCCAAGCCCAGTGCATAGAGAGTCTCCGTGATACTGGGCGCAAGCGAGACCAACCTTTCGGGATGCTCGGGAATATTCACGCGGCGACCTGTCTGATCCGTCACCTCACGCGCGGACAGTGAAGCGCCGGCTAAGTTGAGAACGGCTAGAAGGAGAAGAACCCAGCGTCCACGCCTCCAGTTCCGCCGGCTGCAAGGCGCGAACGTCTGAGCAGCGATTCTTCTTGAGCGCTGGTAGATCTCACACACGAGTTTCAGCCAATCCGAAAAAAACAAGCCCCGCGCACTCTCAACGAGGGCGGGGCAATTCCACCCACTCCTTCTCGCGAAGAGTGTGAGGCTTGGCGCGGTCCGACGGATCGGACCGGCCTCAGACGCCCAGGCAGGTTTCCTGACTCACGGCAAGCAAGACAGCCTCGCACCGCCTTCCCACCCCGGACTCCATCGCTCAAGAGGAGGGGCAGTGACGCCGGGCGAGTTCGTCGGAACCAGCCCGATGTGCAAGGCCCGCCGTTTACAGTGGCGGGACCGTGGCCGATT
>JALHUF010000672.1 GCA_022866195.1 Terriglobia bacterium | reverse complement strand
GTTGCCAACCTCGTCGCACCACGAAGCGGCTCCCAACGGCTTGCCTTCCATGCCCCCATCTTGAATAATGCGCGACCCGGAGGCTGATGTGTCTCGAGGGGGTGGGTGTTCTATTCTCTGTCTGGGGCTTATGATGCTATCCGTTACGGAGAGCGACGGGCCGAAGGCCTGGCCGGGACGAGAACAACGGCAGGAGGGCAAGCTGCCTCGCGGGGCTGACCTGGTTCTGCTGCACGGGAAGATCTGGACCGGTGAGCCAGCGGCAAAACCAGGCCCACAGCAGGGCTTCGGTCCGCTGGTCGAAGCTGTCGCCATCATCAATGGACGCTTCTTCGCGGCGGGCACAAGTGACGAAATGCGCGCCTACGTCGGGCCTGGCACCCGCGTCGTCGATCTCCAGGGCCGCCTGGCGGTGCCGGGTTTGATCGACAGCCACGTGCATTTCGTTGACGGCGGTTTCCAGCTCCTGCGGATTGACCTGAAGGATGCGCGCAGCGAAGAGGAGTTCGTGCGTCGCATCGCCGGGAAGGCCAAGACTCTTCCCGCCGGCCGCTGGCTCCTGGGAGGCAACTGGGACGAGCAGGCTTGGCCCTCGGCCAAGCCCCCCTCGCGCTGGCTGATTGACGCGGTGACACCGAACAACCCGGTCTTTATCAACCGCTATGACGGGCATGCGGCGCTGGCCAATTCCCTGGCGTTGAAGCTGGCCGGCGTCACGCGCGCGACGCCGGAACCGTCCGGGGGCGTCATTGTGCGCGACCCGAAATCAGGCGAGCCGACGGGCGTGCTGAAAGATGCCGCTGAGGAACTCGTCGCGCGAGTGATTCCGCGCCCCACTGAGGCGGAAATGGAAGAGGCGCTGAAGGCAGCTCTGGCCGAGGCACGGCGCGTCGGCGTCACCTCGTTACACAACATCACGACAGACAGCGACTCGCCGAGCGGCAGCTTCACGAGTGAAATCCAGCTCCTGCGGCGCGCCGAGCAGGAAGGCTGGCTGACCGTTCGTCTCAACAACATCGTTCCTATTGCCCATTGGAAGCGCTTGGCCGAGGCGGGCATTTCGCGCGGCATGGGAAGTGATTTCCTGAAGCTGGGCGCAGTGAAGGGCTTCGCGGACGGCTCGCTCGGCTCCGGGACGGCGTGGATGTTTGAGCCCTTCGACGAGGACCCTGGCAACCGCGGCCTGCCGATGGATCTCCTAAATCCCCCATCCAATATGGAGGCGCTGCTCCGCGGCGCGGGCGAAGGCCGCATCCAAGCCTGCATTCATGCTATCGGTGACCGGGCCGTGGCCGAGATGCTTGACCTTTATGGCCGCGTCGGTGGAGACGAGGCTGCGGCGCATCGCTTTCGCATCGAGCACGCGCAGCACGTCCGACCCCAGGATTTTGCGCGCTTCGGGAAGCTCGGGGTGATTGCTTCCATGCAGCCCTATCACGCCATCGATGACGGCCGCTGGGCCGAGAAGCGCCTGGGGCCAGCGCGCGCCCGCTCAAGCTATGCCTGGCGCTCCATGCTCGATGCCGGCGCGCCCCTGGCGTTCGGCTCCGACTGGCCCGTGGCGCCGCTTGACCCGCTACTCGGCCTCTACGCGGCGGTGACGCGAGCTACGCTCGATGGAAGGCACTCAGATGGCTGGTTCCCCGAAGAGAAGCTAACAGTCGTAGAGGCCTTGCGGGCCTACACGGCAGGCAGCGCCTTCGCAGCTTTCGAGGAGAATGAGAAGGGAACAATCGCACCCGGGAAACTTGGCGATCTGGTTGTCCTTTCCGATGATCTCTTCAGCATCCCACCTGAGAAAATCAAGGACGTGCGCGTCCTCCTGACGGTCGTGGGCGGCAAGGTGGTTTACGAAGCTAAGTAGCGGCGCCCCTCCGCGCGGACATGGCCTGCTTCGCCTGGTGTGACGGGCGCCTCGCCCGCAGGGGGATTATCGAGTGCCGCTCCAGAGTGCGAGGCGCAGCACTCCTCTATGAGATGACTACCTGAAGTGAGTCACCGACGTTGAGTGCGATGCCTTCGTCCGCTTCCAGGCGCACAATTCGGGCGATGAAGCTGGGCTTCAGCGAAATTGCCTTGCTGTTGTGCGTGGCTGAGGCTTTGGTGGGTTTTCCCTGGCAGGCGAATTCGAGCCTTCGGAGGCTGATACGTCCGTAGCGCGCGGTAAGCGTCTCGACCTGGACACTTTGGGAGAAACGCTGGTCGAAGGTTCCCCAGCCATCGGCGGTGATGAAGAAGCAGCGGAAGTCTTCGGGTGTGGTCTTGGGGGCGAAGGCCAGGAATCCCTCGGCGGCATGGTAGCGCTGGCCGGCGGCAGCTTCGAGCAGCGTCCAACTGCTCATGGCCCGGGCGTAGTGGTCGCCGCACTCGATATCGTTCCAGGGGCTGCGCTCGCGGCCGTCGTAGCGGGTGCGCACTCCGCGAAGAATCTTCAAGGCATCCTCCACGCGGCCTTCATAAAGGAGTAACGCTGCCACCTCATATTCAATGCCTGTCCAGACTTCATCGGAATAAAGTGTGGGAATCTTGGGGCGACCCTCCTTCGGCCAAGTGCAGATCAGCAAGCCCTGGTCGCGGTCGGAAGCGAAAACCCGGGGTGCCTGTTTGAAGCCGACGAAGTTCTCCCGCCAGTTGTACTTCAGGAGGGAATCAAGAGTCTTGCGCACCTGTTCCTCGGGCAAGATGTAGCCAAGTTCCAACTGGTGAGCCCACCACTGGCCGAGCAACTGGTCAGCGTGGCAGCCGAGGCCATACTGGTGCTCGACATGTGCTTCGAGGTCAACCTTCTGGGTATAGTACTCACCATTCCATACTTCGCGTGGCAGGTTGACACGTCCCTTCTCGTAAATCGCGTGATAACGCTGGGCGATCGCCGGTTCGCCGGCAAGGCGGGCCATCTCCTCGGCGGCCCGGAGCGCGGCCAAGTAGAGGCTGCCGATGAAGCTGTTTGGACCATAAATGGAGATGTCATAGGTGTTGGGCTGCTCACCGTGGATGACGCCATCGCCGTCGGCATCAAGCGTTTTGATGACGTACTCCATCAGCTTTGCCACACGCGGCCACAGCCGCTTCAGCCATTCCTGGCCGGCGCCCTGGCGGTACTCGCGATATGTCTTGAGCACCGTACCCAGCATGCCGTCGAGCGCGGGGTTTTCCGGCCCGCCGATTTTCCGGTCCCAGTTACGGGGCAGGTAGAAGGGCAGGATGGTGCGATGGGGGATGTAACCCGAGGGGTGCTGCTGGATTTCAAGATCCGTGTGGCGCATCGTCCGTTCCAAATCGGGGAAGAGGCGGGAAAGCGTCTGCTCGTAGTTCCACACGTGCGTGCAGTTGAGCGGGCAACAGCCGGAGTTCCCGCAGTGCGTGGTGCTGGCGCCGCAACAGCCTTCGAAGCCGTGCAGGTTACCATCCTGGACCCAGATACAAGTAGGCGTACGGATGATGGACGCTTGCGAGCTCACGCAGTCGAGCAATTCAACCGGCAAAGTGGAATCGTACAAGCCGGTGCGAAAGCGGCGGGTCTCTTCCGACAAGCGCAGGAAGTTGTCGCGAACATACTGGGCGACCTCCAGGGCGCTGTGGAACCAGTTGGCGTACATGGTGCCCAGCCAGAATTTCGTCTTCGTGTCCTGGATGGTGAAGGCCGGCTGGTCCCAGTTGACGTAGCGGTTGGGGAAAAACCAGGCCACAAGAAACACGACCCTTTTTGTTTCTCCTGCTTTGAGTTCCAGGGGTGCGGCCAATGCGCTATTCCAGGTGCGGCCCGCCGCACTCGGGTCTACGCCTTCGCGATTGGCCAATGCGCCATCTTCCGAGAAATCTCTCCACAGAAGTTCCAGGTTGTCCCACTGGGTGACGTAGCTGGCCTGTTCCGTCAGCGCTGCGAGCGCCAGCCGGCCCTGAAAGGGAAAGTCGCCGGGCAAGCGCGGATTCGAGAGCTCAACGACCGTCAGACCCTGGGAGCGCGCCAGGGT